>NZ_BMAQ01000027.1 GCF_015472005.1 Insulibacter thermoxylanivorax
CCACAATTGCTTGACACACACGATCCTTAACCATCTATTGATCGATGTGTCTTATTGTAATATAATGTACTGGTACGATAAGCACACTTGATGGGAAGTGACTTTAATTTGGAAATCATCATCAGCAATAATTCGAGCAAGCCCATCTATGAGCAAATCTCAAGCCAGATCAAAGCATTGGTGATGAGTGGAAAGCTGCAACCCGGTGACCCCATTCCCTCCATGCGTTCACTCGCTAAGATGATACATGTCAGCGTCATCACCGTGCAAAGGGCCTATGAGGATTTGCAACGTGATGGATTTATCGAAACGACTGTAGGCCGTGGAAGCTTTATATCCGCGCATCATCGCAATGTGATTCATGAAGAACACCGGAGGAAGATGCATGAACACTTGCGGTTGGCTGTGGAAGCTGCTCGTATGAGCGGAACCACATTAGACGAGCTGACAAGGTTATTAGTGATGTGTTACGAGGAGGACTGCCAATGAAATATAGTTTGGAAGTAAGCAATCTGACAAAGGCTTATCCGGGGTCAGATTTCCGTCTGGATAATGTATCGTTCGCCGTTCCGCAAGGGAGCATCATGGGATTCGTAGGCGAGAATGGCTCAGGGAAAACGACCACGATCAGTTGCATTTTGAATACCCTCAAACCGGATAGTGGCGTGATCAAGATCTTCGGTGAGGAAATGACGGATGAACGTACGGATATCCGCGATCACATCGGAGTTGTATTTGATGCCATCAATTTCCCCGAGGCGCTCACGGCTAACAAGCTGGCGTCGGTGTTTAAAGATATTTACCAGCATTGGGACGGAGGGCTTTTCCAGCATCTGCTTCAAAGGTTGCAGGTTCCGGCTGATACCAGAATCAAAGATCTGTCCAGGGGAATGACGATGAAGTTGGCTACAGCGGCAGCTCTATCCCATGGGGCGAAGCTGTTGTTGTTGGATGAGGCTACATCAGGCCTTGACCCGGTTGTCCGGGAAGAGATGCTGGATCTGTTTCTGGAGTTTGTAGAAGACGAAGAACATTCGATTCTCATCTCCTCGCATATAACCAGCGATCTGGAGAAAATCGCGGATTATATCACTTTTATACACAGCGGCAGAATCATCCTGACGGAAGACAAGGATATCTTGCTATACCAATACGGCATAGCCCGCTGCACGGAGGATCAGTTCCAAAGTCTTGATAAATCGGAATATCTATCATCCCGGAAGAGAGGATTTCAGGTTGACGTATTGATCTCGGATAAAGAAAGCTTCTCCAGGCAACACCGAGACATTACCGTCGATAACACCACCATTGATGAGATTATGCTCTTGCTGGTTAAGGGGGATCAATAGATGAGGGGACTAGTCCGTAACAACTTTTATTCCATGTCAAGCAACATCTATCTGTCTTTCATCATCGCAGCGGTTTTGGCCCTCGTGTCGGTCATCTTTCGGGAAGCCCTGTTAACATCGATGATATTGGCGGTGCAGATTTTTATTTTCGTTGTTAATACGGGAGCCTCGTTAAGGGTAGATGAAACGTCGAAATGGAGCAAATTTGAACTGACGCTGCCGATCCGACGACACACCATCGTCAGCGCTAAGTACGTGTCCTTCGCACTCCTCATACTTATGGGGATCTTGTCGAGTCTGCTTACCCTCGCGGCATGTTACGTTACGGGACTGTCGCTTGATCCGTCAATTGTCACATTCAGCTACGGATTCGGGCTGACCTTAGCAATCACATCAGCAGCCCTCATGTATCCCGTCATGCTGAAGATCGGTACGGAGAAGAATGAGCTGATTGTGTTCTTTTCCGGGTTTGTAGCGATAGGGATCATGCTGCTGCTGGCCGCGCTTCTCGCTCCGTTTACAGGAGGCATGCAGTTCCGTCATCCGCTGGTCAGCATCGTGTCTGCTTGTACGTCGGTGCTGCTGTTTATCACTTCCTACTTCGTGTCCGTTCGCATTCATCGTACGAAAGAGTTCAGGTAATCGGCCTTTCATGGAAGGGCTTCGTCGATTTCAGCCTTAGTTTGAAAGTAATTGGTCATAATAGAACAGGGCGATCTGGCTGCCAGAACCAGAACCCGGGAGAAGCGCGTGTCGCGGTGAATGCGCGAGATTGTTTTGCCTACGGCAGGCCTCGTCTCCAACTCCGGGTCGATAAACAGCATCGTATCGCTTAGATCAGCAACCAGATCGCGCATCGGCTCCAGCAATTCACGCTCGTAAACCGGGCGATTCCGCTCAAACCATTCCTTGGAGTTCTGCTCGCGTACGTCGTGCAGGAACCGGATGGTTTCTTCGGTAAAACCGCGAAACGAACGATTTGAATTCATGTACACCGACCTCCCTAGGTATATGGTTGGATATATTGAGGCAACCGTTCCACGAATAAGGAATCGAATCCCGCCGCGACGTCGAAGAGGTCCGGATACACTTGACTGAGGAAAGGTTTCTTCCACGGGAAGCCCCCTAATGGTTACGATAAGATCAACGGAAAACTGGTGCCCAACCCGATTCACGCTCCCACGATGAAAATGATCTTCGATCTGTACCTCAACAAAAATTGGGACTGTCAGAAGATTGAAAACTACCTGACAGAGCAAGGCGTACTGACTCCGCGTCAGGTTCTCGGAGTGAAGAACGAAGGCAGCATCTGGCATGAGTCGGCGGCGGGGATCATTCTGAAAAAACGCATTATACGGGCGATCTGACGCAAGGCCGATTCAAGGTCTACAATGTGGATAAAATGCACCACAAGCCGCAACATCCTTAAAAATTCGGCAACATGTGGGGGATTTTCCGGAGGTGGAACCCTGGCTGGCGATACAACAACAGCGTCTGCGATCCGCGAGTTATTCGAGGTATTGTGCACATTTTCTTTGTATCGGTTGAATCGATATCGATTGTATGTATTCTTGATTTCCAATATTTACGCGTTGACAGGGATGAACCCTGTCTCTTTAAATAAGACCATGAAAACGCTTTACTAAACCGTTTTACTAAAACGTTTTCCTAAAACGGTTTCACATCCCAAATCAAACATCCTTTTTATTGTTGACGTTAAAGGAGGGGTGCCGCTTGCCATGAAGGTTACGATTAAGGATATCGCTAAAAAATCAGGGGTATCCGTCACCACCGTATCCAGGATTATAAACAACAAATCGGAGGGGATCAGGCAGGAGACGCGTGAACGCGTCTTGCAAGTTCGACGGTTCGAGTGGATGTAGAGCGGTTGGAATATTTAAAGAATCTTGTAGAGGAATTGGTGATTGACCAAACAAGATGATGGAGGAAATTGTTTCATCGGCATCATCGTTAAGCAAAATGGCAGAAAATATACAAACAATGTTAAAACGGTTCACCGTATAAGGAAGCGTATTTACTTTGCTTTATAAGTATGTTAATATTAAGGAAAAACTAAATAAGTTTGTCGCTTATCTACTAGGGGAGTCCAATAGCTTGGACTGAGAAAAGAACGCGCTTAAGTTCTTTGACCCTTTGAACCTGATCTGGGTTATACCAGCGTAGGGAAGTAGATAGCGGGAGTGTATGCGTTTGTTGCGTACGTTTCGCTATTTGCGTTCCATCGGGTTCTCTTAGAGAACCCGATTTTTATTTCCGCATATATTCTCCTATCTCCGCCCCGCGTTTTGGTGTAACTTCAGATCCTAAATCATTATTTTAAGGGAGAGGAGTTACATGCAAAACATCAAATCTTTCATGCAATTTCCTGCGAGTAAAAAGGTGTATGTCGAAGGTTCAAGACCGGATATTCGTGTTCCGATGAGAGAAATTACGTTAAGTCCAACAAAGACAGAAACAGGAATCATCGAAAATGAACCAGTTCGTGTGTATGACACAAGCGGTCCTTACACCGATCCTGATCTTCAGCCGGACATTCAAAAAGGATTGCCGCCGCTAAGAAAACGTTGGATTTTAGAAAGGGGCGACGTTGAAGAATACGAGGGGCGTCCAGTGAAACCGGAAGATAACGGATTCCGTAATGAGAAGCAATCAGAGATTACTCTGCCTTTCGAGAGAAAGCCGCTTCGAGCAAAAAAAGGAAAAACTGTAACACAAATGCATTACGCAAAAAGAGGGATTATTACGCCGGAGATGGAATTTGTTGCGATTCGCGAAAATATAGATCCGGAAATCGTGCGTCAAGAAGTTGCCGCAGGCAGAGCGATTATTCCTTCGAATATTAACCATCCGGAAAGTGAACCGATGATTATTGGGAGTCGTTTTCATGTAAAAATTAATGCGAATATTGGCAATTCTGCAGTCACATCATCCATTGAAGAAGAAGTCGAAAAAATGCTTTGGGCGGTGCGCTGGGGAGCAGACACGATTATGGACTTATCAACGGGAAAACACATTCATGCGACACGAGAATATATTATTCGCAATTCCCCTGTGCCTGTCGGGACGGTTCCGATTTATCAAGCGCTTGAAAAAGTGAACGGCGTCGTTGAAGACTTAACGTGGGAAATTTACCGTGATACGCTCATCGAACAAGCGGAACAAGGGGTGGACTATTTTACGATTCACGCGGGGGTGCTGCTTCGTTACATACCGATGACGGTAAACCGAACGACTGGCATTGTTTCGCGCGGCGGCTCGATTATGGCGCAATGGTGTTTAGCCCATCATGAAGAAAACTTCTTATACACGCATTTTGAAGAAATATGCGAGATTTTGAAAACGTACGATATTGCAGTATCGCTTGGAGACGGGCTGCGCCCAGGCTCGATTGCCGATGCGAATGACGGAGCGCAGTTTGCTGAATTGGAGACGCTCGGAGAATTAACAGAAATCGCTTGGAAGCATGATGTGCAAGTGATGATTGAAGGACCAGGGCATGTGCCGATGCATAAAATTAAGGAAAATGTCGATAAGCAAATCGAAATTTGCAAAGGTGCGCCGTTTTACACATTAGGACCGCTTACGACCGATATCGCGCCGGGATATGACCACATTACATCCGCGATCGGAGCGGCGATCATTGGCGCGTACGGAACGGCGATGCTTTGTTACGTGACGCCAAAAGAGCATTTAGGGCTGCCGAATAAAGATGATGTGCGCGAAGGAGTGATCGCTTATAAAATCGCAGCACACGCGGCCGATTTAGCAAAAGGGCACCCGGGAGCGCAACGGCGGGATGACGCGTTATCAAAAGCGCGCTTTGAGTTTCGTTGGAACGATCAGTTCAACCTTTCGCTTGATCCAGATCGAGCTCGGGAATATCATGATGAAACATTGCCGGCGGAAGGGGCGAAAGTCGCGCACTTTTGTTCGATGTGCGGGCCGAAGTTTTGCTCGATGAAAATTTCACATGAGCTGCAAAAAACGGTGAGGGAAGAAGGGATGAAACAAAAAGCGAAGGAGTTTGTCGAAAATGGCATCTCTCTCTATCGATGATGTTCAAGAATTGCAAAAGGAAATTGCCGAATTGAAGGAGAAAATTCTTAAATTGGAACAGCAAATTGCCTATATTCAAAAAATTGCCAGCATTCATTTTTTGAGACACCGTTTATGCGTAAATGTGTCAAATGCCATTATATAGAGATTTTATATTATTAAGGGGATTGTCAAATATATAGCTAATTCATCTCCCGTTTTGCAGGTGGAAATCGGGTAATGAATTAGCCTTTTTATTTTTGCTTTTGTCATTTCTTTTAAGTTTTTTATATATATTTCATCACTAGCGTCGCATAAATAAGTTTTGAAATTTCAGATTTTATTTTTCTGGAAAATTAGCGAAAAACGAAAACACATCCGTCATACGGTCAAATCGCTCATAATCTAAGTATCCACGATTGAACACGTACAGGCATTCCTGATCATCAATGAATACCTCTAATTGACCACGATCATGTTCGATTGCGTTTGTCAGTACGGCCTTGTCGGGATAAGAAAGTCCTTTTTCCATGAATACAAGACGCAAGTGAAGCTTCACGTCCGATTTTGTTTTTCGGAACTCTGCCCATTTGTGGTTCGTCAAACTCAGTGGCAACGTACTCGAATCAATGATTTTTAGTGGCGTTGTCAGCTTTCTTCGCTTTTGAAAATGTATTTTCTCATGAATTTAAGCCCTAAATCAAGAAAAATGGATTGAAAGTGTGTGTCAAGCAATTGTGGGCAGCCTTCTAAGTTTGGTGAAAACTCATGTTTCG
>NZ_BMAQ01000028.1 GCF_015472005.1 Insulibacter thermoxylanivorax
CTGAGTTCAAGCATTGGCGGATAGAGAGAGTTAAGGCAAGTAACAAAGTGGTGCGTCTCGGTTAACGAACCATCTGCCGAGGATTTTACACACAATTTCGGACTTGACCTATGATGATAAACATATCCGTACTTTTTTCCAAGCTCTCACTGAGAAAACGTATAAAAAATCGTTTGTCAATTAAACTGCTTCTGTTAGCAGCATGTCTGTTGTTAACAAGCTGTGATGCCGCAACGAATCATCCTGTAACAGACAGTAATCACTTAGATGACAATAAGATCTCTGATATAAAGGAATCCATCGTTCACACAGCTTTTGAATTGCATTTGAATCAATACGGTGTGTGTCGTGCTGATATTAGGCTGCCAAATTTAAATCATGACTTACCTAATGCGGACGAAATGAATGAATTCATCAACTCTGAATTTCGCTATATTCTAA
The DNA here is from genome assembly GCF_015472005.1 of Insulibacter thermoxylanivorax. Lineage (NCBI taxonomy): Bacteria > Bacillati > Bacillota > Bacilli > Caryophanales > Paenibacillaceae > Insulibacter > Insulibacter thermoxylanivorax. The sequence continues at coordinate 442 of NZ_BMAQ01000028.1, forward strand.
ATATGAAAGATATAAATGACTGTCAATCATCTGAGGGCTTTGATTATGTATGGTATAAGTATGACTATACTGTTGCTGATTTTGATGGGATCTACAGCATCGCTGTATACTCAACCATAACCTCATCATATGGGTCGTATTCCCCTCTGAACTATGTTCAATCGTTTTATTATGATATGAACAATGGAGAAATATTAACGATAAAACAGTTTTTAGATAAGATAGGATACTCTGAGGAAGACATTGTAAACGCTTATATAAATAGCTGTTGCCCCGCATATACGCCTAATCAGATTGATTTTAGTCAGATATTTTTCTATTTCGACGAGCACAAAGATCTAAACTTCTTCTTTAACTTAAGCTCCATTATTCAATCGTAAAAGATCCCATTATCTTTGTATTTATACTGATGAGGAGTGCATGAGAGATTCACGTTCACCCCCTCAATAAACTCTCTCCACCACATCCAAGAACCCCTGCATCCTTTTAATCTTCTCGTCAGACTTCGTCCATGCCATGATGACGACATCGGTGCCTTTGCGATCGATGGGGTGGTATACATATCCGTGCATGCCGATGCTGTGGAGATGGTGATCGATCTTCTCTGCTTGATCGGCGCCGCTCATCATGACGATATTCCCGTCGTCTTTGAGAAACGGGTTGAGATTGTCCATGGCTTCTAAGATCGCTTCCGTGGAATTCGGGGAGAAGGGGACTTCGGTGACGATGGCATCGAACTTCTTGCCGGGGAATTGGATCTGGCTTGCATCGCCGACGCGGTGCTCGGATCCGTAAAACTTAAGTCCAGGGGACACCACAGGATCGATATCCACACTGTAGACGTTGAGAGAGCTCTTGATATATTTGGCTTGATAGACGATGCCTCCGCCGCCGGAGAATGGATCAAGCAGCTTCGCGGCGCGATAGGGGTTGGACAGATTCACCATGCATCTGGCATCCTCTGCCGGCAAGGCTCTTCGACCGGTTTCCGAACCATCGCCGCGGTAGCCGTGCACGACTTTCACTTCATCGTTTTCATCCAGGATCTTGAACTTCCGTTTATGCGGAGATTGTTTCTCGTAGAGGGAAGCGTCCTGCTCATAATACTTATGGAGCGAGAACCGCCTGCCTTTCCAAATCAACTCATTGATCGTGACAAGCTCCGTGTGGTTCTCCGATTGATCACTGTGGAAATCTAGGAGATAGAACCGGTCGCAATAACCGATCCGCGCCAAGAGGTGCTTCAGTTTATCTAAATGCTCCACGGGCACGAAGAAGGTGAACAGGCCTTTGACATCCCCAAGCGGACCGTTGCGAATGAAGATTCCCCCGATGGAGGAAAGTGCGATATAGGCCTCCATGATCGCCAGCCGCTTGGCTTTGATCCTGGAATTTCTCAGTTCGAAGGCAATAACCGCATACTGATCGAGGTAATGATCGATGTTCTTCCCTGTAATCGCGATGTAACCTTTCATCGATTTCTCACTATCCATTCTGTATATGATGATAGACAACATCGGAGCGTACAGCAGTCCGGTGCCGCTGCACGCTGCAAAGTTCCTATCTACTAGTCTACATGACCCAGCAAGATCTGTCTAAATTTCATAACGGTTTCCACATTGGGGCCTTTGTTGATAGTGAACAGTTAGGAGAAGGGTTAATCAGGAACAGAATAGTTGCGTGAGACGATCTATCCTGTCGACTTGACATACGAGGAGGCAGAAGCCGAGAGTGAGACGACAGGAACTGTCGATAGAGCGTGCGCATCAGCGGAAACGGCTTTTGAGTCAACAAATCTTGTCGTCTTAGGCGGAGATGAAGCGGGAATGAGCATGAGACGACAAAGGATATCGTCTCAGCGCACGAAACAGCCCGCTTCAGCCTGCGAGTCAAAAAATCGATCGATTCATAATGTGCGGAAGCGCGTGTTTAATCCGGCAGCTGGCAGCAATCATTAATAGTATGCGCAGCTCATTTTACGCTATAGAGAAGATGTCGCTTGGCTTGCAGCTTCTGAATCTTGCTGTCCAGCAACTGATAGCACAGCGTGCGTTCGTGCTCGTCTTGGCTGTGGACGGCTGTTTCCATATAGATGAGGATGCGGCGCAAGAATTGGAGATGCTTCTTGATCGTAACGAGTTTACGCAGGTCTGCGAAGGATGTCCGCTTGAATCGCAGGTCTGCGGATTGATATTCAAGCAAGGTTTGAATTTTGTCCAGTGATGCTTCCAGCGAAGCCGTGAGCGGCAGGAGATCGCTCGTTCTCACCTTGCGATCCAATACTAGGCGTGCCTGAGTGAGGATCGAGGCATAGGTTTGAGACAGGTTGGTTTTAAGTTCGGACATATAATTAGGGCGGAATAGGATAAAATTCACGGCGGCGGATACGACGATTCCGGTGATAGTTGTCCCAAGTCGAACCACAAATTCCATCAGAAAATGGCCTTCCGACACATAGATCATATTAACTGCGGTCAAGGTTGAGACGACAAGCGCTTGGTTCCAGCCGAGAAGATTACAGACATAGATCGTGGATAATGCTGAGAGTGTGAACGTCAGCGGCTGGGGACCGAGCCACGCTTCGAATATCATCGCGAAAGCTGCGCCTATAGCGGCAGCTGGGAAGCGAATGAGACCTTTGCGGATGGAAGCATCGACGGTTGGTTCAACGGTGACGATGGCTGTAATCACGGCGAAGATCATCGGCCAGTTCAGCAAGTAACAGATCTGCGCGGTCATAAAAACAGCCACGGCGGTTTTGATTAATCGTTTGCCAATCTGAAATTGATGAAATGGAAACATCGGAATCCTCCAATAAGTCATTACCTTTGCTGCAGATTGTTCACGGAAACCACATGTTTAATCGGTTCATTGATTCTCTTTATATTAATAAAACCTATATAGCTATAATTATATAATATTACGGTCGGTAAAAAGCTTTATTAAATGTCATAGAATGCGCAGTTCTGTCCTTGAGCGGTTCTTCTATGTCATAATACTGAGCGGTTCAGTAAACAGGGAAGCCGCCGGATGCTGACAGCCGACGGCTTCTATGTCTTATTCGATATTGGCGGCATCTTTGAGGCGTTTGAAGATCTTCTCGAAGTCTTCTGCAGAAATGCCCGGTGCAAACTCTTCATCGATTGCCGGCAGATCCGGTACCGGATAGCCTTCCGGTGTTCCGTGGACAACTTCCAGTTTCGAACCGTCATCCGGATGGCTGCCTCTCCAGATCAGGGCGATCTCTTCATAGTCGTTATCGCTGAAGGTGTACAGCCGGCGGTGCCATCCTTGTTCTTCGTATTTGCGTGCGTATTCGAACTTGGAGTTGTCCAGGCTCGGCACGGGCAGCATCTTCGTCAAGTCGATGCCGGTGATGGTCTCGATGGCTTTGGCGTAGGCCAGGGTATGCACGCCGCCGCGCACGAGTAAGTATCCGATCATTTCACGCGCAATCGGGTTGTCCGTCATCTCGTAGACGCGCATCTTGTGGGTGCGTGCCCCGATCTCCAGGAAGAAGTTATGCAGCAGGTCGAGCAAGAGATTCCCGCTGTTGAAGACATAATCCCCTGTCCAAGCTTTGCCCATGGAATCCCAAGGTTTGGCCGTCAGAGCCGTATCGATGAAATGGTACGAGTTCCGCTTGTCGGTTCCATTGCTTAGCGGGCTCTTATCGGGATCATCCGGCTTCGTCGAGCCGGTGAGCATCAGGTTGATGGTGTTGGCTACCAGCTCTACGTGTCCTACTTCTTCCGCAGTGATGCTGGCCACCAGATGGTAGAATGGCTTCAGCTTCTCCTTGTCGCGGAAAGCGAAGGACTGGAACATGTAGTTGTTCAGCGTGGACATCTCACCGAAGCGACCGCCCAGGAGTTCTTGCACGGCACTTGCCGCATTGGGATCGGGATGCTCCGGTTTTGGCAGTTCAATTGGCAGACGATTGATCCTTTTGAACATGAGAACCCCTCCCAAATAAAATATAATAATTCCTTTTCGATAATTATTCTAATAAGATAATTAATACATGTCAATATTCATTTTAAACTACATGTAGTGCTGCGTTCTTGTCAATGAGATTTGTTAATTCTATCATACATGGATTAGCAAAATATGTTTGTGAAAACAATCACAACAAAACAAAAAAGATGCTGTCCAGTCATCGAGTCTACGGAGCGTGGATTATTTCTCACAGGAAACAGGGCTATCCGCTGCTGGAACATGAGATATCGTCTGAATTTGCGAAATCTCAGCTGTACGGCACAAAATTTTGCGCGGACCAGGTTGCTGCGATGGATTTCCGCTATTTTGCCCGCAAGCGTCCGCCGGAGGAAGAACCCTCCCTGGCTGTTGCACTCCGGATTGATGAATACGCGTCGATGTCGGCCTTTGGCCGGTTGGAAGCAGCCAAGCAAGCCGCCGTGGCTTTGTACGAATTTTGCACGGGGTGCGGCATTCCGATCATGGTTTACGGGGATACAGCGGACCGCTCCAAGCTGGAGCAAATGTCTGTCTATGCTTATGTCGACTTTGAGAGCAACGATCCCGATGATAAATACGCGCTTATGAACATTCAGGCGCGCAGCAATAATCGGGATGGTATGGCCCTGCGCATCCTGGCTGAAAGGCTGCTTCATGCGCCGCAGAAGACGAAGCTGATCATCAGCATCAGCGATGGACAACCTAAGGCGATGCCGGATTATACGGGCGAGAAAGCAGCGAGAGATGGGATAAGCTGCATTACCTGATCGGTGTGCAATTTCTGTTGGAGCAAGCCGGTGCCGGGCATAAGAGGAAACGGAAGACATACCCGGGCGAGCTGGAGTATGAATGGGTGTGCGCGGAGATCGATCGCCTGATGAAGGCATTTGATGAACGCAACCGCAATCAGTATGTCAGCCAGAGAGTAGAAAGTCTAAGGCAGCAGTTTGCAGAGATGATGAGGATCTTAGCATGATGTTCATGTTTGAATCTGGGCCATGTTCTGAATCTCCGTTAGTATGAATGGGGATAAAGAATATGGCTTTTTATATGCAGCATTTTATATGTAGCAGAATTGAAGCGGATTCAGTAGAATGATAGGTAAATCAAGAGAGTGGGGGAGATGAGTTGAGTATGAGCCAACAGCTGGAGCGAGAAGGGTATTTTGGCGAGTTCGGGGGAAGCTTCGTGCCGCCGGAATTGCAGGAAGTGTTGGACTATCTCAATCTGCAGTTCTATAAGTACAAGGATGACCCGGAGTTCAACGAGGAACTGCGCTACTATCTCAGGGAGTACATAGGGCGAGAAAGCCCGTTGACCTATGCTGAGCGGCTGACCAAGGCATGGGGCGGAGCGAAAATCTATCTGAAGCGCGAAGACCTGAACCATACCGGGGCGCATAAGATCAACAATGCGATCGGCCAGATCCTGCTGGCCAAACGCATGGGCGCAAAGCGCATCATCGCCGAGACGGGCGCCGGCCAACACGGGGTTGCCACAGCCACGGCTTGCGCGATGTTCGGTATGGAATGCGTGATCTACATGGGTGAGGAGGATACGCGGCGTCAGGCACTCAATGTCTTCCGCATGGAACTGCTCGGAGCGAGGGTCGTGCCGGTAAGCAAAGGCCAGGGACGCTTAAAAGATGCGGTGGATGAGGCGCTTAACGATCTGGTACAAAACTACAAGACGACGTTCTATCTCCTCGGATCGGCGGTTGGTCCGCATCCGTTCCCGACGATGGTCAAGCATTTCCAATCCGTCATCAGTGAGGAGTCCAAGCGGCAGATCCTGGAGAAGGAAGGACGTTTGCCGGATGCCGTTATCGCCTGTGCGGGCGGCGGCAGCAACGCGATCGGTGCGTTCGCCCACTATATCGACGAGCCAAGCGTTCGCCTGATCGGTGTGGAGCCGGATCAGGCGCCGACCTTGACGCAGGGCGTGCCGGGCACGATCCATGGCTTCAAGTCTCTGGTCCTATTGGACGAGCACGGCGAGCCGAAGAAGACCTATTCGATCGCAGCAGGACTAGATTATCCGGGGATCGGACCGGAGCACAGTTATCTGAAAGTGACCGGCCGAGCGGAATACTATGCGGTATCCAATGAGGAAGTGCTGGACGCATTCCAAGAGCTGTCCCGCACGGAAGGCATCATCCCGGCGCTGGAGAGCTCACATGCTCTTGCTTATGCCAAGAAGCTCGCTCCGACCATGAGCCGGGATCAGATCATCATCATCAACCTCTCCGGCCGCGGGGACAAAGACGTCGAGCAAGTCTTCCATATGTTGAAGGAATAAATTAGAGGGGCAAGCCCAAGCGGCTGCCCCTTTATGAATATTTCTGATCATGGATTATGATTTTCGTTTCGATATATTGAAGGGCAATTTGTGATCTTTAAGATAGATGCCTGCGTGAGAGACGCTGTATTGAGAGACGCTGTATATTTTCAGAGCCTCTTGAAGCAGGTTTGACTGTTTATTCAGTGTAACTTGATCTTCAAGAAGCGATGGAGGCTTGGGGGGTGTTTGGTGTGAGCTGCTCCTCCCTCATTTTCCTTATTTGACGAATTGAAGAAACGAATCCCGTCGTGCTTCTTACCGTTGCTAGCGTGTGAGACGATAGGAATTGTTGACTACGGGTGTGTGGAGGCGGAGGAGGTGTGTGAGACGATAGAAACTGTTGTCTCAAGTGCGTGGAGACAGGCACAGCGTACCGAGACGGCAGATATTGTCGACTCAGGCACGATGATGCAAGAATAGCGAGCGAGACAACAGATATTGTTGTCTCAAGTGCGTGGAGACAGGCACAGCGTACCGAGACGGCAGATATTGTCGACTCAGGCACGATGATGCAAGAATAGCGAGCGAGACAACAGATATTGTTGACTCAGGTACGACGAGGCAGGCACAGTGTGCCGAGACAACAGATATTGTTGACTCAAGCACGTCTAGGCAGGCACCCTATGCGAGACGACAGAAACTGTTGACTCAGGACGCATGTATCGCACGCACGTACAGGTAAGCGGAGTTCGTATGCGAAAGGGCTGTCCTTCGGTCAGTCATCGCTGACTGACAGGACAGCCCCTTGTCAATTAAAACTCAAATTCAACAGCCCCATCTTCGGTTAATTCAAACGGGCCGGGGGTGACATCTGCATCCGGTCGCTTGTTTCCGAAGAAGTCCGCGTCAAAACGATACGGCGTGCTGTCTGGGTGTTCATATTTCATATCGGCGTGATAGGTCTTGCCAAGCAGGTCGGTGGTGACCACCATCGGGGAGGCGCCGCGAAGCAATGCGGGCTCACTGATCTGAATCCGCACCTTGCCTTGCGCAGGATGAACCTCCACTTTAATGCCCTCTTGCTTATAAACCTTAGCATCGGGTTCATGCCGGCTTGGAACGGCATCGTTAAGATAGACATTTCCATCCATAGCCACAGGCAGAACCGCATTCCCTTCGACGATCGTCTTGATGACGTCTTCTCCAAGCTCAGCAAACTCTTCTTTGCTGTATTCCCACCATTGCTTGTCTTTGACATTCGGATGCTTGTCGTAGCTTCCCAGACCTACGGGGTATAGATAGCAGATGGAATCGTCCGGAACGCCGTCCATAACGACCTTGCCGTCCTCTCCAATCTCGCCTCTAGGCTTCAGCGGCAGATGTTCAAAGAAGGTGATGGGGACAGGTTCTTTGTTCTCGTCATGGTCTCCCAAGAAGATATTGTTATAGTACCTGTCATCGCCGCCGCTAATGTTGGAGTAACCGGCCACGGCCGTCTCGTGAGGGAAGTGGTACGGCGTGGTACGGCTGAGCTCGGAACGCACGACGAATCTGCCTGTGAACAAGTTATGGACGTATGCTCCGCCTTGAGCCATATTTCTCACATTCATCAGGGACAGGAACAGATTGTGGTCCACCATATACGGACCATGGCAAACCTCCACAAAGAAGTCCTCAGAAAGATTGTCAAAGAATACATTGCGGCTGACGCGGGTGCCCTGTGCCTGCCAGTCAAGCCAAACGCCGCGATAACAGCTGTAGATGATATTTCCGCTAATTTCTGTATCCAGGGCAGCATGCAGTTTGATTCCTGCTACTTCGGCACCGTGTCGGAGGCGTTTATGGTGGATATTGTAGATACGGTTATTATAGATGCGGCTGAAGGCACCGCCCATATGCCCTACGATGCCTGCCTGTTCACAATCGTGGATGACATTGTTCCGTACGATGTGACCGCCGACCCGGTCCTTATGCCATCCGCCGGTGTGCAGTGCGCGGAGGATTACTTCCTGTTCACGCTGCGTGCCGCCTTTCTTGTGTCTGCCATTCACCGTGTCGTGGCCCGTACCGATCGGCGTCCCCAGGCTGATCCCGACGTTCTTGGATTCATAGATGAGATTGTTTTCGATGATCCATCCCTTGCTCCAGTGAGGGCCGATCAGACCTTCTTGGTAAGCTGTCGGCGGCGCCCATTGCGGAGCTGCTTGACGCAGTGTGAATCCGCTTACGGTAATATAGTTAATTCCCGGTTTGTCTGGCCAGAAGCAATAAGGACGGACACTGATCTCGACATTTTCCTTGCGAGGATCTTTGCCGCCAAAGTTCGCCCAAATTTTCGTTGTTGCAGGACCAACTTCGGCATACCATTTGAGGAGCGAGTCCTCGGGATACTTGGCATCGGGCCAAACTTCGGGATTGCGTACTTGATCCAAGCTTGCGCATTCGTACAAGGATTTGCAATTCAGGTACACATCGCCGAGATGAACGGGAAAAGCACCATCAAACAGCCAGTCCCCGCTCAGTTCAACTTCGAAAGGGTTGCGAATAGAAAAGATCGAATTGGGTACTTCTGTGCTCCAAACACCGTCTCCTTCTTCCTTCCAGTCGGTAATGCGTTCAGCTCCTGTGATGACAACTTCCCCGTCGCCTGCGGAGCGATAGACGATTCTATGCTCCTCTGTTCCGCTGTTAGCTGGATTCACCCATTCTCGATAAACTCCTGCATGAACGATCACGGTATCACCAGGCATGGCAATCGCTGCAGCGCGTGATATGGTGCGAAAAGGCTGATCAGCTGTACCCTTAGCCTGGTCATCTCCGTGTACGGACACGTGATATTCCATAGGATCACTCCTTCTTCTCTACTTAAAAGGTCGTTGTTGGTGAAAATCTGCCACTGGATAAAAGGAAAAGAAAACGGTTTAATAGGAACACTGTTGTCCATTATATCTCATTAATCAAGGAGTTTGAATGACCTGCGACGATGTTAACTGACACCATCCTCCTAATAAAACAAAAATCCGCCAAAATATAGGCGACTTCCCAGGATTAACATGGTATAATTGGCTTGTACAACTCAACTTGTGGTGGTGCATCCCTCCTGAAAGGAGGTGATTGCTTGTTTACGTTTCAAGATTTACTTGGATTCGGCCTGCTAATCCTTACTCTGATCTCAGTAGTAGCAGCTATCATGTCACTTATGAATTCGAATTCGAAACGTAAATGTAGATCTCCTGATATGAATATTGACAATATTCAGAATTCATATAAAATTGAGCAAAACAGCGAGGGGGGTAAATGAATATTAGAGAAATCTGCAAGGAAATAGACACAAATGAGGTGGTCGGAGGGGAATTGCAGTTACCGGCGACGCAGGGTTTATAGGGTGAAGATAACAGCCAAACAGCGATATAAGCGAATGATTACAAGTCCTTATTGGAGGGATGCATATGGGCGTGGAAATCAACGACTCCATCATTCCCGATATCGGGTACTTGATCTATCGAAAATGTACGCCGACTTGGGAGATTGCGGAGAATGAGATCTCCTTCTATGACCTCACCTATGTCGTGGAAGGGAGGGGAGTCTATATCATCAACGGCGTCCCATACGAGGTGAAGAAAGGGGATGTGCTCTGCATTCCCAAGGGCAGCATTCGCAAAGCCTATTGTTTCGCAGAAGACCTCATGCACCTGTACTCAGCGAACTTCAAGCTCTACGATCTGAATGGACAGCCAGCCTCCGGCCTGCCGCTTCCTCTGCTGTCGCACATCGGCATCAAGAATGACCTGATCGAGCTCTTCAGCGACCTATCCAATGCCTGGGTGCAGAAGGAAACCGGGTATCTCATCAAGACAAGAGGCCTGCTGCTCGTCATCATCCATCGACTGATCGAGCTGATCCTCTTGAACAAAGACTCGATCAGCATGGATTATAGGGTGACCAAGGTGATGAATTACATCTCCGAAAACTACGCAAGCCACATCACAGTCCAAGAACTCGCCGATCTAGTGGGGCTCAATCATGTATATTTCGGAGCGCTGTTCAAAAAAGAAACGGGCATGCTGATCAAGCAATATTTGGCGCAAACGAGGATCAATCACGCACAGGACATGCTGCAGAACGGTGAGTGCAATGTCAGTGAAGCCGCAGAACGCTGCGGTTACAGGGATCTGACGCATTTTCGCAAACAGTTCAAGAAGATCAAAGGCTATCCGCCCTCGCATTGCTTAAGGAAGTCCTAGCAAGCACTGTTTTCTAAATCCTTGTCACACAAAAATTCTCTTTAATTAGTCTCCATTAACTTAAGTCCGTCTATTGTCCGAAATTCGCTTCAATGCTAATTTAAACTAAAGATCATAAGCGGCCGTATCCCTTGAATCCAGCCGCTGATCGTCGAGTTTTGCAGGAAAGGAATATTAAATCACACCCTTTGTCAGAGGATTAGAGTCCTATAATTTAACCGCAGGAGGGTACTAAGGATTGACCTTGCATTTTCCACGGGGGAAATCAAGGAAACAGGGGTTGATATGTGGATACGGATGAAAACATGATCATTTATTCAAGCTAACTTGATAACGCTTACATATGTGAACAGCAGACCAACACCAAGATCATCGACATGCAGCAAGGCTGAAACAGGGGATCCATCGGCTCTTTGCCGTGGATTCTTGGTACAAATCCGAAATGACATGTGGGGCGATTCATCGATGTTCAATATCAATATGAATAAAACCATGAACTATCTAAGGCGTTACTGGGTCCTGTATGTGATGCTGATTCTTCCGTTGGCCTTCTTTATCATCTTCCGTTATATCCCGATGGGCTATATTCAGATCGCATTCAAGAAATACAGCATCGTCCAAAGTCCTTGGGAGATGGCATGGGCCGACCATAACGGGTTTGAATATTTCATTCAGGCATTTTCCAATCGGGACTTTTTGTATGCGCTTAGAAATACGCTGATGCTGAATTTTCTAGACCTGCTCTTTGGCTTTCCGGCGCCGATCATCCTTGCGCTGATCTTAAATGAACTCGCTTTCAAACGCTTCAAGCGATTCACCCAAACCGTGGTTTATCTGCCTCACTTCCTGTCCTGGGTCATCATCGCCGGAATGGCGCTGCAGCTCTTCGCACCGACTTCGGGGCTGGTCAACATCATGCTGCAGAGGATGGGGTTCGAACCCATCCCCTTCTTGAATGACCCTGTGTATTGGGTGATCACCTACGTCCTGCTGGGGATCTGGCAGAGCGTCGGTTGGAACACGATCATCTATTTAGCAGCGATTGCAGGGATCAACCCGGAATTGTATGAGGCAGCATCGGTGGATGGAGCCGGCCGCTTCCGTAAGATCTGGCACGTCACGCTGCCCGGACTTCGTCCGACGATCATCGTCCTGCTGATCCTGAGCTTGGGTCAGATCTTGAGCAGTGAATTCGACAGACCTTACGCGCTCAGCAATAAACTGGTCACCGATGTTTCTAATGTGATCTCGATCTTCGTCTACAACTACGGTATTCGTGGACTGCAGTTTTCACTCTCCACTGCCGTTGGTCTATTCCAATCCGTTGTATGTGTCATCTTCTTGTTCGCGGCCAACGCACTGGCCAAAAAAACCGGCGAACGCGGCATTTGGTAGGAGGGTTGTCACATGGTGAAATCAAGAAGTGCCAAAATCGGAGACTGGATCATCGTCATCATCTGTATATGGTGTATACTCGTCTGTCTGCTGCCGGTATTGAACATCCTGGCGCGGTCTTTAAGCTCAGCAGATGCCTTGATTAAGAATGAAGTGCTGCTTTGGCCCAAAGGACTGAATTTTGATGCCTATGCGATGGTATTGGGCGATTCCAAATACACCTGGTCCCTGGCGTGGACGGCGATCTTGACGGTGATCTGCACAATCTGGTCCTTGTTTATGACGATCATGTGCGCATATCCGCTGATCTACGACAACTTGAAGGGCAAGAAGTTCTTCATCGCGCTGATTCTCTTTACCATGTACTTCAATGCGGGGACGATCCCCATGTACTTGCTCTTGAAGGAGCTGCACCTTCTCAACCATCCGCTGGTATTGATCATCCCGAACTGTATCAGCGTGTTCTACGTCATCATCTTGCGCAGCTTCTTGTTCGGGATCCCGGAGAGCCTCAGGGAATCTGCAGAACTCGATGGAGCAGGGCCGTTCAGGATTCTGGTGAACGTCTATCTGCCGCTGTCCACTCCTGTACTTGCGACGCTCGCACTGTTCTATGCGGTAGGAAGATGGAACGGCTTCTCTGATGCTCTGATGTATATGTCCGATCGCAAATACTATCCGATCCAACTGCTGCTGTATAACATCCTGAACAGCATCAACAGCATCGAGGTGGCGACGCAGGAAGGATTTACGACCCCGGGATTGTCTGAGACGATCAAATCCGCAACGGTGATGTTTGCGACCGTACCGATCCTGCTGGTATACCCGTGGCTGCAGAAGTATTTTATCTCGGGTGTGACGCTCGGCGCTGTGAAAGGTTGAAGCTTTGGTTGAGGCTTTGTGTACGGTAAAAATTGACGAAAGTCAATTTTTATAAAATCAATATTGCTCATGAAGTGAGGGGGACTGAATATGGGGCTACGTAAAGGGTTGACCATCCTAACCTTATGCCTGGCTTTTGTGTTGGTGATGGCAGCATGTACCAAGGACAACAATGCAGAACCAACGCCGAATACGCAGACGCCTGCAAGCAACAATGATGCGAGCGGCTCAGGCGGTACCGATTCCAGATTAGAGGCATTGGGTCTGGATGCCAACTTGCGGTTCAAGGAGACGCGGAAGATCACCGTAGAGATCTATGACCGCGGCAATGACGGGGGAACGCCTCCGGAGGATAACTTCTATACCGACTATATTAAAGAAGGCTTGCTTCGCGATCACAACATCGAGGTTGAATTTGTTCCTGTACCGCGCTGGACAGAGGTGGAGGTCATTAACAACCTGCTGGCGGCGAATCAAGCGCCGGATATCAGCGTCACCTACTCCTACCCAACGATTCAAGCCTATGCCAATATGGGCGGTGTACTGGACCTGAATCCTTATCTGGAGGAGTACAAAGATCTGCTGCCAGACTTGTGGGATCTGCTCACGGATTCGAACATCTACTGGAACCAAGATCCCCATACGGGAACGATCTGGGCGATTGAAGCGCGGCTTGCCGTTCTGAACCGGATCAACACCTTCGTGCGTGAAGACTGGCTGCAGAAGCTGGGGCTGGAGGCGCCTACGACCCTGCAGGAATTCGAGGATATGCTCATCGCCTTCAGAGACAATGCTTCCTTGCTGCTGGGTGATGAAGCAGATAAGATGATTCCGTTCTCGACCAGCTTCGATATCGGCTGGCGGGCAGATCATCTGCTGACGTCCTTCGTGCCGAATGATATTACGGATAAGGATATCTATGTCTACGGCTTTGACGACAGGCATTTCCTGCTGCCGAATTACAAAGAAGGCGTCAGAGTCTTGAACAAATGGTATAACGAAGGACTCATCTGGAAGGATTTCTCGCTGTATCCGGCAGGGGATCCAACAGAGGATAACTTGATGAAAGCAGGCTATGTGGGTGCATTCATCCACAACTGGGACTATCCGTATCGCAACGGTGAAGACAGCATCCATGCGAATCTGCAGCGTCTCGTTGGGCCGGATGCAGCCTTTGTCGCCGTGGAGCCGTTCCCGAACGATGCCGGTGTGTATAAGAAGTTCTTGTCCGGTCCGATCGACCGCAAAATCTTCTTCCCGGCAACGAACGACGAGCCGCTTGCATCGCTGCTCTATCTGAACTGGATCTCCAAGCTGGAGAACCGCCTCTTCCTGCAATTTGGCGAGGAAGGCGTAACGCATGAGAAGCTGGAGGACGGTTCCTATAAGACGCTTGCTGCAACCGGCGAGAAGATCATGAACTCGCCTGCGAACATCGACTATACGCTGACCATAAACGGTCTGGACCTCGGCGATCCGGATCTGACCGTCAAGTCCATCGCCAACGGTTATGCCGGCGTAGATAAGCGGTATGTTGAGATCGCTCACCGGATCACGACGAACCAAGGACGTATCGGCAAGAACGTCAACGTAGGCGAGATCAAGTCCGAAGCAGGGCAGGGTCAAGCGCTTAAGGAGAAGCGGGATGCGATCCTGAACCGGGCCGTCGTCGCACCGCCGGATCAGTTTGACCAAATCTACGATTCCGGTATGGAGGATTACCTCAGATCCGGTGGTCAAGCGATTATCGACGAGCGCAGAGCGGCTTGGGAAGCCGTTTACGGCGATAAGACGATGTTGGATTAACGAACAGCTGCGTTTAGTGCAGCAGTAGTTGGAGGCCTGCCCGTGCAGGCCTCCTTTTTTGATGTTATGTCAAAAAAGCCGCCGAATGATCGGCAGCTTCTTTAGCTGATCTTCTAGGAAGTTTTCAATATAGGAATGTTTATTCGATCGCAGGCAGCATGATCTCTGCACGGAAGCCTTTGCCGAGCTCGCTGTTAAGGATCAGCTGCCCTTGATGGGCCTTAGCGATCCGTGCGACCATCGGAAGTCCTAAGCCGTGGCCGTTGCTGCGGGGCTGTTTTCTTCGAGAAGAGTAGGGCAGTTCCAAAAGATCAGGAAAATCTTGCGGATCCATCCCCTTCCCGTTATCAGCGACGATCAGACGGCAGGTGTGCTCACCTTCCTGCCGGGATATCCGAAGTTCAATCCGGCAGCCGCCGGGATTGTGGTTGATGCTGTTCTGGATCAGGTTGCTGACTGCGCGGGTGAGCAGCCGTTCATCCCCATGCACCACAGCCGTTTCGTCCAGCTCCTCGATCTCCAGTTCGTAGCGTTCATCCAATCCTTGGTTTAAGAAATCGGAGGCGATCTGCCTTGCCAATGCAGACAGACGGATCGGCTTCCGGTCCAGAGGCTGCATCTCATACTCCAGCATGGAGACCAGGTTTAAATCATGCACAAGCGCTCGCAGCTTCTCCGCTTGCTGCCGAATGATGCCTGCTTGCCGCCTCGATTCGATAGGGAGTTCGCTGTTTTCCTCCAGGCCGCTGGCATAACCGAGCACCATCGAAAGGGGAGTGCGGATATCGTGGGAGATGCCGGCGATCCAGTTGGACCGGGCTTCGTCCCGGGCTTTTAGGCTGTTGCTTTTCTGCTGCAGCAGGGCGGACACGCGGTTGACGCTTTGCGCCAGATTGGCTAAGACCCCTTTGGGCTCGATATAGACCTCGCGATCCTCGGCCAGGCTTTCGATGCCCTGCGTGATGGGGCGGATGGAGCGAATCAGTCTGGCGCCGATGATCAGCGACAGCAGCAATCCTAAGGCAATATTTGCGGCCAGCAAGGAAGCGATCTTCAGCGGCAGGGAAGAAACCCAATTCGTAGGGCAAGACATAAAGATATTTGGCCAAGCTGTTCTTAGGGTATCCAACGACGACGATCCCTTCTTCATGCTCCCAGACAAAGACCGGGTAATCCATTAAGTAGCTGCGTGAGAACTTGGATACATCGGCCAAAGAATACACCCTGGGCAGTTCATCCGGCAGTTCATACTCCCAGATCACATGCCCCGCATCTTCAATGAGCATGGCCCAAGCGCGATTCTGCTTCAGCAGTTCAGCGGCGGATGGCTCCAGCATATAGGCGCCGGAGGAAGTGTGCAAGCCCTCCGCCGTTTGCTCCACCACCGTGCTGGGGGATTGTCCCTCGTTCATGCCGCTGAATACCAAGACGCCGAGTAAGATGAAGTTGATGATCAGCAGCAAGATGGAGATCACCATCGTTGCGCCTACAAATCGTCTTAGAATACGAACCGAGCCCTCCATACCTACCCCTCTTTGATCAGCAATTTGTATCCCAAGCCGCGGATCGTCAGCAGATGTTCCGGCGCCGACGGGTTGTCCTCGATCTTCTCGCGAATGCGGCGGATATGCACCATCAGGGTATTCTCGTAGCCGTAATAATCATCGTTCCAAGCGGCCTGACACAGCGCATCGCTGGTGACGATACGGTTGCGGTTCTCATACAGCTTGGACAGCAGCGCGATCTCTTTGGCCGTAAGCGGATACTCCTTGCTGCCATGCTGTACGATCCCGCCCTCCAGATCGACGATGCGGTCGCCTGATACGAAGACGGGACGCTGCTCTTTCATGGGCGGCAGATATACCCGCCTGAGGATCGCCGTCAGCCGGAGGATGAGTTCCCGCGGCAGGAAGGGCTTGACGATATAGTCATCGGCCCCGAGTCCCAGTCCTAACAACCGGTCCTCATCTTCACCTCTCGCCGATAGAAACAGCACAGGCATATCCGAGCTTTGCCGCAAAGCGGCCAGAAGACCGAATCCATCCCCATCGGGCAGCATCACATCCAAGATGGCAATGTCGGGGTTGATGGTGCGGCAAACCTCCAAGGCCTCTGCACAGGCAGAAGCTTGATAGATGCGCGTAAACCCTTCTTTGCGAAGGAAGCCGTCGATCATCGTTCTGATCTCATGCTCATCGTCAACGATGAGTATTTTTTTTTGTGCTTCAATTCTTCCATCACCCATCACCTTCTACCGTCATTATACTGTTTTTTGCTGTTCATACACGGGGAGGTTCGAAGATTTAAGGTTGGTGTAAGGTCCTTGTCAGTTTGCAGTAAGGCTTGCCTGTTACCCTCTAAACTGAACACGACGGATTGGAGGGGTTGAAGATGGAGCAAGTCATTGCAACGCAACAGCTTTCTAAACGATATGGTAATGTTTATCGCGTAAAGCAGGTGAATCTAACGGTCCAAGAAGGAGAAATCTACGGTTTCCTAGGCCCAAACGGAGCGGGCAAGTCCACAACTTTGAAGATGATCCTGGGATTAGTTCGTCCCACGGAGGGCAAGGTGACCGTCTTCGGCAAGGACTTGGACAGCAACCGCCGCCAGATCCTGGCGCAAACGGGGGCCCTCATCGAATCCCCGTCCTTCTACGGGCATCTCACCGGCCTCGAGAATATGCGGGTCGTTCAGAGACTGCGGGATGTACCCGACCAAAATGTAAAGGAAGCGCTGAGCATCGTGCGTTTGGACAAGGCCAAGGACAAAAGGGTGGATCAGTACTCGCTGGGAATGAAACAGCGGCTCGGAATTGCGATGGCGCTGGTGTCTTTTCCGAAGCTGCTCATCCTGGACGAACCTACGAATGGACTGGATCCGGCAGGGATCGGCGAAATCCGTGAGCTGATTAAGTCTCTGCCGCAGCGGTATGAGATGACCGTGCTGATCTCCAGCCATCTGCTGTCCGAGATCGAACAGATCGCCACCTCGGTGGGCATCATCCACGAAGGAGAGATGCTGTTCCAAGGCAGTCTGGAGCAGCTCCAGAACCGAAGCCGTCCTGCGATCAAGATCAAGACCGGCAACAATCCGATGGCGCAGCACATGCTCCTTCGACAAGGGTACGCCCCGGTACAGGACGGAGAGTTTCTCGCCTTGGAAGGGCTCAGGGATGAACAGGCGGCAGAGATCAATCGCTTGTTGGTGACAAACGACATCGATGTGCTGCGGATCGAAGAACATAAGAAGAATCTCGAGAGCATCTTCCTCGATATGACAGGAAAGGAGAGCAGTCTGTAGTGCGTGCGGTCGGTCTTGAATGGTATAAATTGCGTCGCAAACGGGTAGGGTTGATGGTCATTTTATTTTTGCTTGTGGAGATCGGCTGGGCTTTCGCGGCAACGAGCATGTCGATCTCCCGCCGTCCCGATCAAGCGGGGTGGGAACCGCTGATCGCTATGGTCTCATCGATGAATGGGTTATTCCTGCCCATCCTCACAGCGATCTGTGTCTCCCGCATCTGCGATATGGAGCATAAGGGCAGCACATGGAAACTGCTGTTAACCCTGTCTGTCAGGCGCGGGACGCTGTATGCGGCGAAATATCTAACCGCGGTCCTCGTCATGCTTGCAGTATGTTTGCTGCAGGCGACGGCTATGACGGCATTTGGGATGGTCCATGATTTTGAACCGGCGGTGTCCTTCGTGCTGCTGGGCCGATTCGTGCTCGGGACGATGCTGACGACGATGATCCTCATCGCTCTGCAGCAATGGGCATCGATGGCCGTGAAGAACCAGGCTTTTGCTTTGGCGCTTGGGATGGTCGGCGGGTTCTTAGGACTTACCGGGGATCTCCTTCCGGTCCAAGTGAGCAGGTTCTTGATCTGGTCGTACTACACGGGGTTAAGTCCGATTACGCAAAGCTATACCGATGAGAGCTTACATTTTATCGTACGAGAGGCGGCCCCGATGCTGCCTGTGATGGCTGCGCTCATCGCCGTCGGCGCGGTGATCTATGCGGCGGGCAGTGTTCATGTATCGAGACAAGACGTATAGGCGGCTGGAGTATAGGCGGATAGAGGAGGATGGGATGATGTTAAAACGATGTATCTCTGCGGAATGGATGAAGCTGCGACGTTCGCGGATCTGGTGGATCTTGCTGATCCTGCCGATCCTCAGCGTATTGGTAGGCACTGCGAATTACTATATGAACCAGGGTGTATTAATGAAAGAGTGGTACAGTCTATGGTCGCAGGTCGGTTTGTTTTATGGCGAGTTTTTCTTCCCGATCCTGATCGCGATTCTCGGCTCGTACATGTGGCGGTTGGAACACCTCAACAAGAACTGGAACCTGATCATGTCCGCGCCGGTCTCTGCTGCCGGCATCTTCCTGGCGAAGTGGATCGTCGTCGGCGTGCTGTTGGCGTTGGTGCAGCTGTTCTTCTTCGCCTTGTATCTCGCAGGCGGCAAATTAGCCGGACTCACCTCCAGTCTCCCCGGGGAACTGGCAGGTTGGCTGCTTCGGGGCTGGATCGCGGCGCTTACGATCAGCGCTTTGCAGTTAGCACTGTCCATGCGGATTCGCAGTTTCGCTGCTCCGATCGGGATTGGTTTGTGCGGGGTGCTCATCGGACTGGCAATGTTTGTGGCACATCTGGGGATGTTTTTTCCGCATTCGCTGCTCACCATGGGGATGGGGGTCCTCAGTCAGGCGGGTTTGACGTCCGGGGAGCTGCTTACCTTCGCGGTGATGAACCTGTTCTACATGGCGGTGATCATCGCATGGGCTGTGAATCGGATGCGCAAGTCCGATGTTGCAGCTTAAGGTGGATTAAGGCGGGGATGGTCCTGAGAAGGTGGTTCTGAGAAGGTGGTTTGAGAGGATGGTTCTATGAAAGCGGTCAAAGGTTTGCTCACTGGGTGTTTCGTGTTTCTGCTGTTCGCGGCGTAGCCTGAGGAAGCAGGTGTGAAGGAAGGGGGAGTTTGGGAAGGAGTGGTGCGGAAGAGTTGGAGGAGGCGGAGCGTAAAAGTTGGAGGAAGCGGGGCGGAAAAGTTGGCGGAAGCAGGATTGCGGCAAGGGGGTAAGTCAGGGAGAGTCGATGTAAAGCAGCTTTGAAGCTAGGGGAAGCGGTAGGGGAAGCGGGTGCGCTGTGCTAACGGAACAAGAGTGCGTTATTTTACGAAAAATAGGGCAAATCAAAATGTAACGGAACTAGGGTACGTTATTCGATGAATTCTGGAGGAAAAGACCTCCGAGTCCGGCAAATAACGTACTGTAGTTCCGTTAAGATCGAGAAAACCGCAAATCGCACAAAAATAAGGAACTGGCGTTCCGTTAGAACGTCACTCGATAAATTTTACTGAAGAAATGTCGAGTGAAGTGCCGAACCTTCTGTTAAGATCCATATAGGAAAGGGGTGAAGCAGTGCTTAAAGAGTTGAATCAAGTGATGGATTATATCGAGCAGCACTTAACAGAGGAGATCTCTCTTGAGGAAATATCCCGATACGCCGGAGTGTCGGATTATCATTTTCGAAAAATCTTCTATTATCTATCCGGCATGACCTTGAGTGAATACATCAGGAACAGGCGGCTGTCAGAAGCCAACAAAGATCTGTTAAATAAAGAAAGTGTCACGGATGTCGCCTACAAATATGGCTATGAATCCATCGATGGTTTCACTCGGGCCTTTAAAGCGTGGAGCGGATTCTTGCCGTCGGAGGTTGCCAAAACAGGCGTCAGCAAGATGTTCCCCAAGCTTTCATTCTATATCGATGTAAAAGGAGGACAAAGTATGGACTATAAGATCGTGGAGATGCCGGCTTTTAAATTTGCAGGAGTCAGCAAACGGGTGCCCATGCAGTTTGAAGGTGTGAACCAAGCCATCGTTGACTTGGCTAACAGTATCACGCAAGAGAAAAGAGAAGCGATGCATGCCTTGCAAAACATAGAGCCTCGTGAGATCGTAAATGTTTCCTACGAGCATGACTATCAATTTATGAAGGATGAGGGGGAACTGACTCACTTAATCGGCGTTCTAACAACGGAAGACGAGGTGAGCGATCTTCTGGATGTGCTCGAAGTTCCGGCATATACATGGGCTGTCTTTCCCAATGAAGGTCCGTTCCCTGATACTTTGCAGCAGACCTATGCCCGAATTTATTCCGAATGGCTGCCTGCCTCGGATTATGAAGTCATCCAAGCACCTGCATTTTCTTTTACAAAGTTCAATGAGGATCAGCCGGGGGATGCTTACAGTGAAGTATGGATGCCTGTTCGTAAGAAGGGGTAGAGGATGGTTGGTTTCTTAATTCAAACACCTGTCATGAGACAGGTGTTTTTTCGTTAAAGGAAGGTCTTGTGAAGCAATAGATCGTCTCCTTTTTTTTACAAAGGATTTGCTTTATCAACCCTAATCGTTGAAATTCAACCTAATAAATGTGTATAACATAGGTGATAAGAAGGAGGTGGTACAAATGGACCGTGATATAAATAATGCAAAGAGACTATTAGCCATGATCGAGATTTTAGAACAATATACGGATGAAGAGCATGAGAGAAGAAATAAGAAAGATGCAAAAAATCTATGAATAAAACTTTCGAAATTTTTAGACATCTCAAGTTGTCAAATACTTGATCACCTCTTGTGGTTTAATAACAATAGAAATCCAATAGATTCTAACAGCTAATATAGGAGAGATGATATGGAAGATTTGATTGAGAAAGCCATTATTTTTGCAGCCAAGGCGCATGGAGGCCAGACCAGAAAAGGAACCAATATTCCTTATATCACGCATCCATATGCGGTTGGCATGTATCTGCTTAAAGCGAAGTGCTCGGAGGAAGTCATCGCGGCAGGAATCTTGCATGACACGCTGGAGGATACCGACACGACATTTGAGGAATTGGCTGCAGCGTTTGGCGTGAGGGTCGCAAACCTTGTTGCAGCAGCATCTGAGAATGATAAGAGTTTACCGTGGGAAGCTAGAAAACAGCAAACCATCGATCATTTGAAACAAGCATCCCTGGAAGAGATTCAAGTGATTACAGCCGACAAATTACATAACTTGAGATCCATTCGAGCGGATCTTCATCTCCATGGCAATGAGATATGGGAACGTTTTAAACGGGGAAAACGAGAACAACATTGGTATTACGCCGGGATTGTGAAAGCGTTAACAGCAAGGAACTTGCGATTCCGTTTGATTCGAGAACTAAGAGAGGAAGTAGAGGTGGTTTTCGGATCCTTAGAAATGCTTACTGAAGAAGAAATTGATCTGCTTTTCTCTTGCGCATATTTGCATATAAGTGAGGAGATTAGAGAGGAATTAGCTGCTAGACATCTGATTTCGTTGGCGGAATCTGTCATCCGCGAAGCCGAAAAGATCTACCGGAATCAACATGAGCTTACAACGTACGAACTTGTAACGGCGAAATTAGAAGATCTCCATTCCAGGGGAATCAAGTTCGAAACGAATTCGGAAGGGCCGTTTATACTGGCATCCTTTTGTATCGCCTTGCAAAACAAAATGCAATGGTCGGATCAAGAACTGTATAAGCACTTTAAAAGGAATGCCGCCAGACTATAAAATGTGATTCCTATTCGAAGTGAGGCGTGGTTATGCGCGATTATGAGAAGATTGTTTATTGAATGATTATAAGAATAAGAAGATTGCGGAAAGAATTCGAAAGGATCCTGACAGCTATGAATATTGCATCATTCCCAATTATGAAGATCAACTCATATTCACACGCGCAGAGTGTATCCAGATAGGCGATTGTTATGCTAACCTCATTAAGAACGGCGATCATTATGTTTTGGTTTCGGTTTTATTCCATGAGGAAGATTGGAGCATTCAGGCAATCGTCGATTGGGTCAAACATTTTGGCGTAACCGTACACCCGCCAACTACATCGGTGATCGAAATCACGCAAGCTGAGGATATTTATGAAGCTGTAAAGTTCCGAGGGCATGCGGTCATCATGTATGCACGCGGTACAAAAACCATCTCATTAGATCCGAACGAACTTGAAGAAATAACTGAACGATATCAGAGATTCGAAAGAATCAATAATACCGCTTGGGCGGAACCTGTGGAATTAGATGAAACCTATCCTTATCCCGATCCGGATGATATGCTCGATCGTGTTTACCCGTATCCGCCGGAAGATGATGATTTGGATGTTGAGTAATGGGGCAAGCCCTTTGGCGGCTGCCCTCCTTTATTTTAATGTGCATAACAATTAGGAATAAAGGTAATGAACATAACGGCAGGTGAATCATGGTGGATCTTAATAGGGGAATCTATATTATCACAGGGATCATGGCTTCGGGGAAGACGACGATTGCGCAGCTGCTGGCGGAGCAGTTTGATAAGAGTGTACACGTCCATGGGGATGTGTTTCGAAAGATGATCGTCAAGGGAAGACTGGAGATGACACCGGATTATTCTGAACATGCGTTGGAACAATTGAAGCTTCGCTACCGTCTAACAGCCCAAACAGCGGAGATGTATTACAAAACCGGATTTACCGTTGTTGTGCAGGATAATTATTTGGGAGATATGGTACATTGGTTTCTTGACCAATTTGAATCCGAGCCTATTTACTACATTACATTAAATCCGAGCGTCGAAGCAGTTAAAGCAAGAGAGAAACATCGGAATAAGAAGGGTTATATCACCTGGGATGTTGAAACGCTTCATGAATCGCTGAACAAAGAAAACCCAAGGATCGGACTCTGGATCGACTCATCAGATTTGACCCCTGAAGAAACATTATCTGAGATCATCAAACGTGCAGGACGGGAGGCGAGAATGAAATAAAAAAATTATATACAATGGAGGTCTAAGAGACCTGTTTGAAACGAAGATCAGATGAGGCGCCGAAGTACTTATATGACGAAATGACCAGCGAAAAGAGGGGGCTCAATCAATGAAGAAGCATAAGCCCATTAAATGGGGGGGCGTCATTATTCCTTCTCATAGCAGCAATAGGTGGTATCTGGGGTCTATTAAGCAGTGAGGACGAGGAAGAACGGTTTAATCGATTAGAGATTGGCGGTAACAGTAATATTGAATTGTTAAACCAATTGAATGAAAACTGGACATTGCCAGAGGATTATATTCTTGAAATCATAGAAGTGGAAGGAATCACAATGGAATGGGTACAGCCAAGGGATACCATGCCTGATCGAGCAATTCTGCAGCTTCATGGCGGAGCTTATACTCGTTCTCTGGAGGACAATGGAATAACTTATCGGCGCGCTGCTGTACAATATTCCAAACTAAGCGGAGCTGGAGTATTGACGGTGGACTACCGAGTTGCTCCTGAACACCCGTTTCCAGCTGCATTAGAGGATGCATTGCTGGCGTATAAATGGCTGTTGGATGAGGGGTACCAACCAGAACATATCATTATTGCGGGTGATTCGGCCGGCGGCGGACTTACCCTTGCAATGACGCTTTATCTTAGAGATCATCAAATGCCCATGCCCGCGGCTTTGATCACGATGTCTGCGTGGACGAATTTAAATTATAAACGGTGGACACCCCCATATGTTGGTGACGAAAAGCAGGAGGAGATGAGGTTCTGGTTGATGATACCATTAGGGTTGCAGAAAAAGCTAAGGATGCAGGTGTTTATGTGAAGCAAACAATCTATCCTGATATGTTCCATGTCTTTCAGATGTTGTTTCCCGTGTTGCCTGAATCGAACACGGCTTGGCACGAAGTTGAGGAATTTATAAATGAGATCTACTCGAGTATGTTAGGAGATTAAATGATCATGCAATATCAACAAGAAGAATTGGCAAGAGCCGTGACCATACTAACGAATACCATTCACAACTGCGAAAAGATGCAGCGAAAATTCGCTGAGGGAACATCGCAGCATACGCTCTTAAAGAACAGAATCATAGCATTGAATATTTCCAAGGCGCTTCTGACCAACGATCGAACGATGACCTTCACGGTTGAAGAATTAAGGGAGGCCTTGCCGCCCGTAGTCTCCATCATCCATAAAACTGCAAGAGCACAGAATAAATATGAGGAAGGGAGTTCGCAATTCAAGCGCTTTGAACCCTTGATTCAAGCTATGCTCATCTCGAAGGCGTTCATCGAGCGGCGAATTGAAGCCCTGTCGGAACTGCGGTGATCATCATGAGTGCTCCAGAGAACGATAAGAGGAAATTCGGTACTTGTACAATGAACTCTGACGATCCGTCATCGCGGCACAGTAGATTGAACAAGAGAGATGAGATGCGTGAATAAGAATTTTGGATCAGCAGTCATTGAGAGAGTTCGTTTGTTTTTTGCTCTGCAGGCAGATAGAAGGGATCTTTTCGCAGTTCTTCGTTCTCCTCGAGCAACCTCTTTCTTTCGGTTTCCGCAAAACGAGCCATTAACAATTTGACCGTGATCTCTTCATATTGTTCCTGAAGGATCCTCATTCATAGGCTGATATGGCCTACTCGCCTTCACTGTTCTCAACTCCCTGTGACAAACGATAAGCCTCTACGCCAATATATTCCAGAATTATATACTAGAGATTAATAATTTATTAATTATTTGGAAATTGTGTCACATTTAAGGGGGTTCCTGCGTCATACAAACTAGACAACATACATACTAGACAACAGGATACGAGTAGAAACATAGCTATCTATACTTTCTTGCTAAGGTGGGAAATGGGTTGTTTGCAATGTTGAAGAGATATTCCTTCGTCAGCTTGTTGATCATAACTTGCTTCTTAAGCGCCTTTGTCGCCCTGTATCACGGTGTAACTTCTATGTTACAGATCATGCGGATGATTCAGGAGGAAAACGAATATCAGTATTTGCATACGGTTAAAGTTACGATCATGCTGACGGAGCCATTAGATGTCGAGGCGCTGTTTCAATTGGTGGAGGGAATAGAAACGGGGAATATCGTTATCGTCGATTACGACCAGTTTCTATATTTTGATCAGCTGGATGGCATGTTTCTGCCGACTATTATTCTCAAGTTGAACGAGCCGCTGTCGATCCCCTCCTCAAAACCGCTGCATGGCATACCTAAGGGATCGCTGATTATCTCATCGACTAGGTTGGATGGTAATCAACAGTTGAGCATCAAAGAGAGAACCTTAGAACTTTACGAAGTGATTAACGGCGAAACGCACCCATTTTTCAACAGCACCTTAATCAATGCTGAGGACTATTTTGACCTTTATCCAAACAGTCTCACCAAAGACCTTCAGATAGACCTCTATCTAGGGTCAAATCATCATGATCTGTATCAAGCCTATGCCAAGATGGAAGAGAACCTGCAGCAACTGGTGCCGGACGCACGAATCTTCGCAACCGAAATAAGCACTCAGACCAATCCGTTTCAGGCGATTTTGACACAAGGTAATATTTTGTTTATTGGACTGTTCGGCTTTGCTTTACTGAATACGATCATGATCTCTTACTACTGGATCATCGTGCGACGGCGTGAAATCGCGATTCGCAAGGCATTCGGCCATACCAATCTGTCTATTATGAAACTGTTAGCCAAGGAACTGGCCGGCCTAATTGGGCTTTCCGCACTAATCAGTTTTACCGTGCAAGTGCCCTTTTCCTTCCATGAGACAATCAACTTTCTGGAGCTGTTTTGGCTGGCGACCGTATTTATAGGGGCCGTTGCGCTGGCTGTCGTGATTGCGATGATCGTGCCGGCTGGCCATATTATGAAAATCCAACCTGCTGAGGGGATGAAGCGATCATGAAACTAGCGATACAATCGATGCTTCATAACAAAGGCAGAACGCTTCTGATCTTGTTGCTCAGTTTTCTGTCTTTTGTCCTTGCCTTGCTTACAATAACCCATGCGTTTGCCTTTCGCACGCAGAAGAAAATGATCCTCGACTTGTTCTTGACGGATCTGGAGGAGACCTATCAACTCAATTTCTTAGTGGAAGATATGTATGCGGCGGGGGAAACCATCTACGAATATAAAAAGCGAATAGCCGAGAACCCCCAATATGTAAGCGGAGGCTATGATGTAACGGGAGTCTACTTTGATGAATTGGCTGATCATGCTGAATACCTCGCGTTGAATCAGAGGAAATATGCTGGGACTTTCAGAGAACAGGCGCCTCTGATCGCGGAAACGGTTTTTATCGATCCGGCCATATTGGACATCATTTCTTTCCCGCTTCAGCCGTCGGACTTTTCCCTTATTGAGCAGGACGGGGAACGTTATCTTCCTCTCTATTTGGGAGCTGACTTTAAATCGGTGTTTGCGCTGGGAGAGGTCCTGACCTTGTCACATAACGGAGCCCGCTATATGGTCAAAGGTTACCTTGACCGGGGAACCGTATGGTTGAATGATGATCTGACCATGCCCCCTATAACTCTAGATCACAAATTTTTGACTCCTTATTCTGACGCTGATCGCTTTGACTTTATGACCCAATTGTCAACTTCGGGTAAATTCATGGTCATCAGCAACGATCCTGCTTCACAAGTCAGCGATCACCTGCAGGAATTGACAAAGGATCTGGATATGAAGGTCGCAGTTAAACCGATGAGCGAGAACATGGAAGAGTGGTCCCATATCAACGAAAAACTTCAAAGGCGCCAAATATTCTTAGCAGGTATCGTCCTTCTCTGTTCTGCCTTGTCGATAATCTCTACACTGACCGTTTCTATTCTGCTCAGGAAGAAAGAATTTGCGATCCGCATCGCATTTGGCGCAACCAAACGTGAACTGATGATAGGCCTGCTCATTGAAGTGCTGATTGTACAAACCATCGCTGCCATCGTCTCGCTTGCCTATGTCTATTCCGTTAACATGAGTCCGCTTACGAAGGATTTTCATCAGGTTTATCTGATCACCTTAGGTTCGTATTCACTGACCGCTTTAATGTTGTTGATGATTCTTTTCTTATTCATCGTGCTGGTCGTACCGCTATCCATCTTATCTAGATATGAAGCAGCGCCTTTGATGAAGGAGGAAACCGCGTGATTCAGCTAAAACATGTCACGAAGGAATATCAGATTGGGGATGACGTAATTAAGGCATTGGACGATATTACCCTCGATATTCAAGCGGGTGAATTTATCGCGATCATGGGCGTATCAGGATCGGGTAAATCTACGCTGTTAAATATCCTAGGTTGTATGGACCGGCCGTCATCGGGTGAATATTTTCTGGACGGGGTATCGGTCAACCGTCTGAACGACCGGGAGCTTAGCCGGATCCGCAATCGCAAGGTGACCTTTGTCTTTCAACATTTTGCGTTGATGGAAAAGTACACAGCTTATGAGAATATCGAACTTCCCTTGCTGCAGAGAAGATTGTCCAGATCCGAGCGGCGAAAGACGATCATCCAGGCCGCCAGTCAGTTGGGCATTGAAGATCAGTTATCGAAACTTCCGAAACAGATGTCCGGCGGTCAGCAACAACGCGCAGCGATCGCTAGAGCCTTGGCCAGCGGAGCTGAGATCTTGTTAGCCGATGAACCTACCGGAGCACTGGATCGCAAGACCGGCGAAACACTGATGTCGATCTTCCATGAACTTAATCAGCAAGGCAAAACCATCATCATCGTCACCCATGATCCGATGGTTGCCCAATATGCCTCGCGCACGATCTATCTTTCTGATGGGAGGATTGATCAGTATGCCGTCTAAACGGAAAGCTGTTATGATGATTTGTATTTATATAAGCCTGTTGCTCATGTTGTTCTCTGGTTGTTCTGAGTCCAATTCAACCAATAATCATTATAGTTATACTTCTACAAGGAACTTTTATCGGGATGAGTATGATCCCCAATATCGTCACTACGACGATATTATTCCTGTCGACAAAACGACGTCTAAGGCGATTGAGATAGCAAGCCATGTCTCTTCGGGAGCGATCATCGTTCAAGTTTTTGATCCGGAAGGTCAAGAAGTACTAACGCTATCGATTGACAAACCGACAAGAGAAAGCATCCCTATAGATGAAAAATACGGCGAATGGAAAGTGCGGATCAGCATCGATGAGGATACGGAAGGCAGCATTACGGTAGCGAATTGAAGTTCTCCCAGGGGCCAAATTTTTCGCTTCCTTTGAAATGAAAATACTAAATTTTCCGTTACATTATTCTAATACAGAACGTCTATGTATTAAGGAGAAAAATCATAGGCAAATGAAAAGAACACTCTCTTTTTGGAAGTTCATATTTGTTGTCTATGTTCTTGGGCTATTGTGGTTTGTTGTCATTAAACCGAATGGAATGACAAGCAGAATGGAGTCAATCCTAGAACATAGGAACTAAGGGCATTGGAATTACAATCTCGTACCTTTCCGAAGCATATTTGATTATATGGAGATGAATTTGTTTCATTCATCGGTTTCTTTCAAGAATCTTATTGGCAATATTGCAGCTTTCGTACCCTTAGGATTCTTAATTCCTGCAATTTCTACTAGGTTAAGGAAGATTTCTAAAGCTCTTTTGGTTTGCCTGATCTGCATCATTGGGATCGAGATCTTCCAGTTTGTTGCGATGATTGGCTATTTTGATGTGGATGATATCATTCTCAATATGCTTGGCTGTTTCATGGGATACCTGGTTTACAGCGGGTTTAGGCTTGTCGTGGACGCATATGCTTCTAAGCGGAAGGAAAGAATAAGCCGAGGGCTGGAAAAACAAAGGCTATAAATCGGATGAACGATAAACCACAAGAGAGGGCGAACATGGATGACGAATGAACTTAAACTCACCGTACCCGAAGATTGCGGCAATGCGCCCAGGAAACTTGTTCTTAGAGACTTTAACACAGCGTTAGTTACCAAGGACTATACCTTTATACTAGACACCATAGCTGATGATATTACATGGACAATTGTCGGTGATGAAACCGTGAGTGGTCAAGAGGCATTTATACGCAAGTTGGATGAACTGCACCAAGATCAAGCGCAGGAACTGGTGATCAATTATATCATTACTCACGGCTATACTGCTTCTGCGAATGGCAAAGTGATCGGGCATGAGCAATCCTATGATTTCTGCCATGTGTATAGATTTGCCGGGGCCAGCAAGACGGCTAAGATGAAGGAGATTACATCTTACTTGATCAGATCGGATCTTTATTCCATTTAGATTTCTATTATTTCTGCAACTGGGAACATCAGCAGCTGAATTCGGAGGTGAATTCCGATCGAAATCATAGAAATCAAAGAAAACAAAAAGCGGTATCTTGATTTGCTGCTTCTGGGTGACGAGCAAGAGGATATGATCGATCGTTATCTGGATAGAGGTACTATGTACGCTCTGGATGATCACGGTGTGAAAGCGATCTGTGTCGTGACGGATGAAGGGGACGGCATTTTGGAGATCAAGAATATCGCGACACACCCTGATTATCAGAGAAAAGGGTACGGCAGGGCGCTCATACAGTTCTTGATTGACACATACAAAGACACCTATCGCATCTTGCAGGCGGGTACCGGCGACAGCCCCTTGACAGTTCCCTTCTATGAACGGTGCGGGTTTAAGCGCACGCACATCATCAAAAATTTCTTCATCGATCACTATGACCATCCCATATATGAAGGGGGAATTCAGCTTATCGATATGGTCTATCTGCAGCTTCCGCTGCAGGAATAAAATTGGAGGAGGACATCTTGAAAAGATTTTATCATATTTCGGATAATACACTTAACAGCCGTGGATGGTTATATGCTTATAAGATTTATCCATTGTCGGAAGAACAGGTTAATGATTGCCAAGTGTGCGGGCGTATTGGCCGGTATCCTAAACGGGAATTCGCCGTTGATGTTGAGGGCGGCAAGAAATTTCCCGACTTTATGATGTGCGCCGCATATCCTCTGATGATTGTAAGCAAGGACGTGATCGATGCCTGGAAGACAGAGGGCATAAGCGGCTTTTCGGCTTATCCTGTAACGGTCCGCAATATGTCATCTCCAAAGGAATATTATCATGTAGTTGTTGAGGGGAGATGTGAACCGGACCTGGAAAAAATGGGATTCAAAATCGTCAAACAATGCGAAAGTTGTTCAGCAGTGACTTATGACAAACCTATTTGGTCAAATGATAACTTCGCAATAAAAGAAGAAACGTGGGATGGGAAGGATCTCTTTACCGCGAGGTATTTTCCCGCTATAGTATTATGCAGCGAAAGAGTACTCGAGACGGCCAAAAAGTACAAGCATACCAATTGCCGAATTGTGCCTTTAGAAGATGCACAAAAAATTGGCGTAAAATCATTAGTTTAATTAGAGCAGACCTTGGGAGCTTCAGCCTCAAGGTCTGTTTGCTATTAAAATACTTGCGATGGAACAACTATTAATGCACGAGTGGGATGATGAGAATCTAGAGCAAGAGATGTTTGTGCAAACTTAATTAGACTTTCCTCCTCCAACTTGTAAACACAACCAATAATTTAAAATATATAATAACTACTCCTAAAGTAACCCATATGCAGTAATACACTTGTATTATACCCAGAACAAATCAAAATTGGTATAATAATACTCCTTAAGCAACGTTATGGGAGGATTGCATATGTTTAGAAGATGGTTCTCAGTATTTCTCATTCTATTGCTTTTCAACATGAGTTTACCAATTTCCATTTTTGCTGATGATCAGAACAGCTCTGCGCCTATACCTATAGAATCATCAAGCGATATTCCTGTTACATGGGACTATGTGTTGTTCTCTGGCAGTAACACTCATCCTATAAGCATTCAAAGCTCCTCAACTTATATCTTTGGAAATGTGTTCTCCAATCATAACTTTGTACACCGAGGCTCTGATCTGCAAGTGTATGGCGCGATCAATACAGTAGGAATCGTGGAATCACAGCATGGACAGATCGATCTCAGGAGTCAACGTGAAGAAGTCAATCCGATACCGATGCCTGACCTGAGCGGAGTTATTCGATCCTTTGTCGAGTTAGATGCAGATGTCTATCACCAGGATAAGCAATTCAATGGCAATTACCTGCAAGTAGAACGTTCAATGATTGTTGATGGGAATGTCACCTTCAATGGCACAACCTTCGCAGGGAAGAATTACATTGTCGCTTCCGGTGACATAACCTTTAATGTTTCGACCCTGGAATCTCTTCATGATGAACCATTGATTCTCTACTCCGAGAATGGTGACATTACCATACGTTCTAGCCAGGATAAATTTCGTGGAATTATCTATGCACCTAACGGAACTGTACAGATTCACACCTCAAATTTTGAATTAGTTGGACGTATCATTGCCGATCACATTACGCTGAACGGCAGTAATTTTGAGATTCTAGAACAGTATGACGATCTCAGTCTATTAAATGGATTTTCTCAAGTGATGGCTTGCCATGATCGTTACTATGATCTTATGAGTGAAGTTCCTTTTAACGACTATAATACTCCGTCCAACAACGCAACCATGTATGAGATTCGCGAACTTCAATTCCAAGTGTCGCGAGCAATGGAAACAGACATGGTGCAAGCCCTGTTGCTTTGTCATGCTGTGTTGGAGAAGGTGAATGAACTAAAAGAAGAACTCGTTCAGGAACAACTTCTGCTGGAGCAAATTGCCGCAGATCCCTTAGGAGATTACGACGGGGATGGACTTCTGAATGGTTTTGAACTGGAGATGCTGAGCAACTATACGAATCCTTTGCTTTATGATACGGATGGGGACGGCATCCCTGACGGCGAGGAAGATCCAGATCAAGACGGCCTCAGTAACCTAATGGAACAAGAACTTGGGACGGATCCATTATCCGCGGATACCGATGGGGACGGTTTAAAGGACGGCAGTGAGGTTCGCTTAGGGACGGATCCCCTATCCGTAGATACGAACGGCAACGGCTTGATCGACAGCGAAGAAATCTATACACAGACGATCCTTGGGCCAATACCGGATGTAAAGCTGGAGATCACAGCAATCGGGGATATTTCAGAAGCGGTCTATATCTATGATGCTACGAGCAACATTGTTGCTGATCATGAATACTCTGTCACCGACAGCGTATATTCCGTTTCAGGACTTTATGAATTTAGAAGCGAACTTCCTTTCGAACGGGCCAGAATCCATCTTCCAGTCGATCTGGACAAGCTCGGTGATCGCGAGATCGAACATGTGAAGATGGTGTATTTTGATGAAGAGCTCATGACCTTTATCCCATTGGAGAAGCAAGGTGTCGATCCTGCTACAGGAACCGTGTGGGGTGAGACGGATCATTTCTCCTTGTATACTTTGTTCTATCTGCCAAACTTAGGTGCGATTTGGCAGGTGCCGTTCATATCGGGGGATCGTGAGAGTAATACGGAGATCATCTTCCTCGATGTGATGTTCGTAATTGATTCATCTGGCAGCATGGATTGGAATGATCCGAATGATTACCGGAAGACGGCTGCGAAGAATTTCGTCGACGGCTTAATTCCCGGTACTAGAGTAGGGGTAGCGACTGTGATCGCGCGGGAGTAGTAGACTTCGACAGTTATGCAACCTTAACCCAATCCCTAACGGATGACTTCGAACGAGTGAAAGCTGCAATCGATCGAATCGATGCTTCTGGCGGTACGAATATTGGAGCAGGCGTTAATGCGGCGAACAATGAGCTGATTCGCAACAGTTCCGATGATCGGATTAAGATTCAGATTCTGTTAACCGATGGTGATGGATCATATAGTCACAGTTATACGACTAATGCCTTTGAGAACGGCATCGTCATCTACACAATTGGTTTAGGCAGCGGCATTAATGAAAACTTACTTAAGGAGATCGCAGGAAGAACGGGAGGCCAATACTTCCATGCCTCAGGAGCCGAGGATCTGCCGATTGTCTTCGACCGGATTCGCGATATCGTGAATGAACAAGAAGATACGGATGGGGATGGCATCCCGGATATCGTGGAAATACAGGGGATGCGTGTAGGTTTATTCTACGACAAGTTAATCTATACCGATCCGTATAATCCTGATACCGATGGGGATGGGCTTTTAGACGGTGAAGAAATTGGAGAGGCCATCGAGATTAATATATTGGGTCATACCCATCGCTATTATCCGATGTACAGTAATCCGACCATGTATGATACGGATGGGGATGGGGTCAGCGATTATGATGAGCGGCGCATCTATGGAATAGATCCATTTTCGGTAGACACGGATTATGATGGGCTGTCTGATGGTTTCGAAGTAAACTATGTTCCGCCCAGCGCCACTCAACAAAACGATCTAATAATAAATCATACCTTTGATATTGATATCGAGAAACTTTTTATTAAGCCATGGTTATTTGACTCGGATGGAGATGGTATCTCTGATTGGGATGAAATTTTTGGCGAACATTTAGAGCCTAAAAGACCGGATACCATCATCAAAGGTATGGAAGAGTATCGAATTAAATCTAATGTAGAACTTAGCGGCCGAGTACATGTATATAGCCCAATAGTAGTTGAAAAATCCGGAACATTAAATATTTTACCGGGCACAGAAATATTCTCATATATACCAGAAAACAAACCCACGATACAAGTATATGGCAAGCTGAACATTGGAAGTAGAGAGGCAACCAGCGATATAGATAAGGTCTCTTTCAAATATGTGCAATTGGAAGAAAATAAATATTGGAAATATTGGAGCGGGATCATTGCATATGACGGTGCTGAACTAAACATAGTTAATACATTTATTCATCATGCAAAACATGGGCTATGGTTGAACGGCGAGTAACAGCTAACATACACAAGAGCGCGATCTCCTCCAACCATGATGCATCCATTATTATTCCACAATTTTCGTATAATGGCCTTAAATACTATAATGAACCTAGATTAGTGGTCACAGAAACAGGATTTTATGATCGCATTCTTGTGGATAATGCTGTATATGCCTCCATATATGACAGCTTCTTCGATAACACTTCCTTATATATTGTGCCGCCCAATGAAGGTGTAGATATAGGAGTATATCGATCTGAGTTTAAAAATTCTTATGGTGATTCAGAAGCTGCAGTCTACTTAAATGAATATGGGAAAGCATACCCTTATCTGGAATTAGTAGACACTAAGATTAGGCAGAGTAAGATTGGCCTGCAAACAACGGGAGGATGTTTACGCAAGCATTATAGGCGGGGGATTCTACCATAACGATGTAGCCATTCATGCAGGGGATTTTGGCGAAATTGACGTAGATGTATCCGTTGAGTTTATTGGGAATGGAACCAACATCAATATTGCTAAAGCAGGCTGGAAAACCCCATATTTTGTAGCCAAAGGTATCGTATTAGAGATCAGCGGGGATATTATATACTTAATACCAGATATGTTTGAGTTCGCTGGCGCTATTGCTCGCGGGGAGGTTACGTTTGAAACCTTAAAGGCTGCATTAGGGAATTTGTGGGACTCTTATGAGGACAGCTTTAATAATCTCAAGAATAATTATTCACGAGTGCTAAGCGGTCAAGCTACGAAGTTCGAAGCGGAGCAATATGGCAGAGAATTGGCTCTTGTAATCGAAGTAATATCGGTCGCTAAGGCTGCAGCGAAGATAGGATATAAAGGATTAAAGGGCATTGTTGACGATGTTGATAATTTAAAGAGAAGAGCTGTCCCTTGTAATTGTTTCGTAGCAGGTACCCTTGTTCTAACCGAAGAAGGGGAGAAACCTATCGAGGAAATTGAGGTTGGGGATAAGGTTCTCTCTAAGTCTGACCTGACCGGAGAGGTCGCATACAAAGAAGTAACAACTCTTTTCCAAAGACAAGCTGAGGAAATTTATTCGATCTATGTCGGAGATGAAATCATAGAAGTTACGGGAGAGCATCCGTTTTGGTTACATGATAAGGGTTGGACATTAGTTCAAGATTTACAAGTTGGCGACTTGCTCGTTTCGAGTGATGGAACTATATTAGTAATAGATCAAATTGAAAAAGAGTTACGACAAGAGACGGTTTATAATTTTGAGGTCAAAGATTATTCATCATATTTTGTTTCAAAAGATGGAGTTTGGGTACACAATTCAGATGAGTGCGCAGTCCCAGTTCCTAAAAATCGAAACGGGCTTAGAAGAGCTATGGGAGAAAAGCCGTACGATAATGCCCTTGCGCATCATGGATTGCCTTGGAAATATCGTGAATGGTTTGCTAAACGAGGGCTTGATGTAAATGATCCGCAATTCGGCTCTTGGGTACGCGGCTTACAGTTCATTCTAGCAAAAAAAAATACTAAGAAGGGAGACCCTCTCACGCAGCTTTAATCAGAAAAACCGTAGCCGTTATATGGCTACGGTTTTATCCATCTCCATGAGTAGGCGGCTCTGAAAAAAAGGCAAGGATCCCTGGCGGGGATCCGCAGGCTTTTTTTCTACCCCTATATAGCATCACGAATAAACAGTACGATGGCCTTAATAACCCTGTACAAAAAAATGATGCAGCTGATCCCAAACGTGATATAAAGACCTAAATATGCATAATCTTCTACATTTGTATAGCCAAGGTTGAAATAGTCTGGAACAGGAGTATCAGGTTTGATATCTGTAAAAAAATTAATGTAAATGATCACAGCTATATATAAAAATACCCAAATAAATCCCGTCCACTTTAAAATGCGATAAAGCGGTTTGGCTAGTACGAGCAATAGATAAATACATAAGATATATGGCAATAATACTAATTGGACAATAGGCATCATTATCATCACAATATCTAATAAGTGTAGTTACTTAATTATAATCGATTTTACTAGAAACATCTATAGTTTATTGTAAAAATATGAAATAATTAAGTAAATTCAATCAATTCAGAGATCGGAGGTAATGGTGATGGATCGTGAATTAATAATCGAAAGAATTATGAATGATTTGAACGTAAAACGTGAGATTGCAAATGTCTATTACAGTGATTTAGAGAAATTACCTATTGATCTAAAAGAGAAGTTAATAGATTACTTAAAAACAGGAATAATTCCTGATTGCTCAGAATCCGGAGTAAGTATAAATGACATATTATCGAAAGGTGGAACAAGTATATATACAGCATTTTTACATTTGAATTCATTCAGAAATAATCCACATTTGGCGGAATCATTTATGAAACTTAAAGTTAGATTTAGGTGATCAGTAAAATGTCAATACTTAACCGATTAATAAGAGATGATAGTTCGAGTGTAAGAAAGTATCCTGATATACTACATTCAAAGAAATGGAGTATATCATCGATTAATGAAAGAAAAAAAGCATTAGAACAATTAGAACATGATATGGCTAGGAAGCAAGGTAGAGAACCAGTAAAGATTGTATATAAACCTAAATTTCGAAAGTAACATGCTCTAAAAACATGAAAAGTGCCCCGAAACTTTGGTAGAATGGTGTTTACCTACAACATCACCCACAAAGAGAGGAGCACCCTTAAGGTGAAGTCTAACACAACTATTAGTAAAATGAAAACACAATTTTCGTTAGAGAATGCAACCAGCTGCGGCGGATTTAAGATTTTCTT
>NZ_BMAQ01000029.1 GCF_015472005.1 Insulibacter thermoxylanivorax
CAACCGTACGGTTGGGGGTGTCCTGTCCAGTGACATCTGATTAGCGTTTCGAGAATTGCGGTGCACGGCGTGCAGCCTTGAGACCGTACTTCTTACGTTCCTTCATACGAGGATCGCGTGTTAAGAATCCGGCTTTCTTCAGCACCGGGCGGAATTCAGGATCAACCTTCAGAAGCGCACGAGCGATGCCGTGACGGATCGCGCCCGCTTGACCGGAGATCCCGCCGCCGCTTGTGTTGACAAGCACATCGTACTTGCCAAGCGTATCGGTTAACGTTAATGGTTGTTTAACGATCAATTTAAGGGTTTCAAGCCCGAAATAGTCGTCGATGTTGCGTTTGTTGATGATAATCTTGCCTTCACCCGGAACCAAGCGAACCCGTGCCACCGAGTTCTTGCGGCGTCCGGTTCCATAATATTGTACCTGTGCCACAAAACTGACCTCCTCTTAAATTATCCGCGTAGTTCCCAGACTTCAGGCTGCTGCGCTGCGTGTGGATGTTCCGGACCAGCGTAAACCTTCAGCTTTTTCTTCAGAGCGTTGCCCAGACGATTCTTAGGCAGCATCCCATATACCGCATGCTCGATTACTCGTTCTGGTCTCTTTCTCAGCATGTCATTGAGCGAAGTCTTCTTCAGTCCGCCTGGATAACCGGAATGTCTGTAGTAGAACTTGTCTCTAAGCTTATTACCCGTTACTTGGATCTTCTCCGCATTGATGATGATCACGAAATCGCCGGTATCAACATGCGGCGTGAATTGTGGTTTATGTTTACCGCGCAGAATGCTTGCCGCTTCGCTTGCCAGGCGACCCAGTGTCTTACCTTCTGCGTCGATGATATACCATTTGCGCTCGACCTCATTAGGCTTCGCCATATATGTGGTACGCATGTCACGTCCTCCTTCAAACGTTCGGAGTTTCATTCTCCTCTATTTCATATTACGCAATCGTAAAATCAACTCTAAGTTGTATCATCTCTAAGCTGTTCATATTCATTCGAAGATTCTGGAAGATTAATCACGCATCTCAAGACACGGGGTGGGCGTGGGAGACCCATCTTGAAAATGCGCCATTAGTTATCATACAACAAACCACATGCAGAATCAAGGCGTTTTTTACTCCTCATCGTAAAAAACTTCCCACAGAACAAGACCGTGCGGAGGGGCGGTGATGCCGCTTTTGGTGCGATCCTGCAACTCTAGCAGTCGGCGTATATCTTCGACGGTGCGTTTGCCCAATCCAACCTCAATGATCGTCCCGGCGATGATGCGCACCATGTTATACAGAAAGCCGTTGCCCGTCACATAGATGTGGAGCACACCGTCCTCTTCCGCGGCCAATCTCGCTTCATAAATCGTCCTTACATGGGAAGCCTGCGTGGATTTGGCTGAACAGAAGGAAGTGAAGTCATGCTCGCCGACCAGCAGCTGCAGGGCCTGTTCCATCGGTTCTAAGCGCAAGGGGACGGGGACGTGGTATTGATATCTGCGCATCAGCACATCGGGAAACCGGCGGTTGTTGATCGTATAGCGATAGGTCTTCTTCCTAGCGCTCTTCCGCGCATGAAAGTCCTCAGATACCGCCTTCGCCTCTGTCACGACGATATCCTTCGGCAACAGGCTGTTGAGGGCCAGCGCCCAACGCTCGATCGGGATCGATGAGTCGGTATAGAAATTAACGACTTGTCCGCGGGCATGGACGCCTGCATCCGTTCGACCAGAGCCGATCACGCTTGTCTTTGTTCCTGTGAGTCTATAGATTGCGTGTTCCAGCTGCGTCTG
Source organism: Insulibacter thermoxylanivorax (assembly GCF_015472005.1). NCBI lineage: Bacteria > Bacillati > Bacillota > Bacilli > Caryophanales > Paenibacillaceae > Insulibacter > Insulibacter thermoxylanivorax. The sequence goes on from NZ_BMAQ01000029.1 coordinate 1,783, forward strand.
GATCGTCTGGTCGGTATGCGATTGTGCCTGGAAACCTTGATAATCGGTACCGTCGTAACTAACAGTTAAGCGTATATTTCTTCGCATCCCTATCACCTTGCCCATCACCTATCCGCTCTTATAGACAACTAAGCTCCCATCCGAGAGTCAGATGGAAGCTCGTGTATGAAAAAAGGGCTTCACCAGAACCGCGGTTCCGTCCACCCTTTGTCCTTAACAGATCTCTATGCTCATTCAACCAGTTCCAGATAGACCATCTCCGCGGAATCGCCTCTACGCGGACCTAATTTCAAGATACGCGTATAGCCGCCGTTTCTGTCAGCATAACGCGGAGCTAGATCTGAGAACAGTTTTTGAACAGCATCCTTGTTATCTCCCGCATCTTCTTTGCGAACGAAAGCAGCTACTTGCCGACGCGCATGCAAGTCGCCGCGCTTTGCGAGCGTGATCAACTTCTCTGCGATCGGGCGAACTTCTTTCGCTTTGGCTTCCGTCGTTTGGATGCGCTCGTTGATGAACAGATCGGTGACTAGATCGCGGAACAATGCTTTACGCGCACTGGAGTTGCGTCCTAGTTTTCTTTGCGTTGCCATATCGTTTCCCTCCTTCGCAGATTGGAATTAGTCGCTGGTGCGCAGTGACAGGTTGAGCTCAGCCAGCTTCTCCTGTACTTCTTCCAACGATTTGCGACCGAGGTTGCGTACCTTCATCATATCTTCCTCAGTCTTCATGATTAACTCTTGAACCGTATTAATGCCCGCACGTTTCAAGCAGTTGTACGAACGTACGCTGAGATCCAGTTCTTCGATCGTCATCTCGAGAACCTTCTCTTTTTTGTCCTCTTCTTTCTCGACCATGATCTCGGCATCCTTGGCTTCGTCCGTTAACCCTACGAACAGCATGAGATGCTCCGTCATGATCTTGGCACCTAAGCTGACAGCCTCTTCAGGACTGATGCTGCCGTCTGTCCAAACTTCGAGGGTTAGTTTATCATAGTTCGTCACTTGACCGACGCGCGTATTCTCTACTGTATAATTCACTCGCGTGATTGGTGTATAGATGGAGTCGATCGGGATCACGCCGATCGGCTGATCTTCCTTTTTGTTGTGTTCTGCCGGTACATATCCACGTCCGCGATTTGCGAAGATGCGCATATGGAGACGAGCATTATCGCTCAGTGTAGCGATAACCAGATCGGGGTTTAAGATCTCGACATCGCTGTCTGCACGGATATCTCCTGCCGTAACCACACCGGCACCTTCCGCCTCAATCTCCAGCATCTTCTCTTCATCGGAATGGATCCTAAGCGACAGAGCTTTCAGATTCAGAACGATCTCCGTTACATCTTCCACAACACCTGGAATGGTGGAGAATTCGTGCAACACTCCGTCGATTTGTACAGAAGTAACAGCAGCGCCGGGCAGGGACGAAAGCAAGATCCTGCGCAAGGAGTTCCCCAACGTCGTTCCGTAGCCCCGCTCAAGCGGTTCGACTACAAATTTACCGTAGGTTAAGTCCTCGCTTACGGTTACCGTTTCGATTTTAGGTTTTTCGATTTCGATCATTCCATAACCCTCCCTTAGGAAACGTCGTACCAATGGTTTAATTCAGCACAAACCAAGTAGTATGCCTATCCTTCTCAACCATTATTCACTTGTGGAAGTTAATGTATACCACCATCTCGAGGGAATTAAACACGACGACGTTTCGGCGGGCGGCAACCGTTATGAGGAACCGGCGTAACGTCCTTGATCATGCTGACTTCCAGTCCTGCAGCCTGCAGAGAGCGAATCGCTGCTTCACGGCCGGCTCCTGGACCTTTAACAAGGACTTCAACAGTCTTCATGCCGTGTTCCATCGCTGCTTTAGCAGCCGTTTCTGCTGCCATTTGCGCCGCATATGGCGTGCTCTTACGGGAACCTTTGAATCCGAGGTTACCCGCGCTGGACCAAGCGATGGCATTGCCATGAGGGTCGGTGATCGTTACGATTGTGTTATTGAAAGTGGAACGAATATGTGCCACGCCGGCTTCGACATTTTTCCGGTCACGGCGCTTGGTGCGAGCAACTTTCGTTTTAGGTCTCGCCATGGTTCTTTACCCCTCCTTACGAGTATTATTTCTTCTTGTTCGCTACTGTCCGACGCGGACCTTTACGTGTGCGGGCATTCGTCTTCGTCCGCTGACCGCGTACCGGCAGACCTTTACGATGGCGAATACCGCGATAGCATCCGATCTCAACCAGACGTTTGATGTTCAGTGCAACTTCACGACGCAGATCGCCTTCTACTTTGTAGTTGCGGTCGATCGTTTCGCGAAGCTTGCTGACTTCATCCTCTGTCAGGTCACGTACACGTGTATTCGGGTCAATGCCAGTCTCGGCAACGATCTTCTTGGCCGTAGACGGACCGATGCCATAGATATAGGTCAGACCGATCACCACGCGTTTATCACGAGGTAAGTCAACACCAGCTATACGAGCCATTAATGGACACCTCCCTTAACCTTGTTTTTGTTTATGCTTCGGGTTTTCGCAGATCACCATGACATGTCCTCTGCGTTTGATGACTTTGCATTTTTCACAGATGGGTTTGACCGAAGGTCTCACCTTCATAGTTAACAACCTCCCAGATTTACGGATATCTATTTCCGATAAGTGATCCGCCCTCTTGTGAGATCATAGGGGGACAGCTGAATCACGACTCTGTCTCCCGTCAGAATCCGGATAAAGTGCATGCGCAGTTTACCGGACACATGGGCTAGGACCTGATGACCGTTGTCCAACTCAACACGAAACATCGCATTCGGGAGAGGTTCGATGACCGTCCCTTCAACTTCAATAACATCTTCTTTGGCCACAGTCAATCTCCTTTCTGGTCTTGCACCGTATTGTTTTGCATCTCGACCTTCTCGATGAACTTGCTGAGAGCAAAACGCAATTTACCATTCGTTACACGGCCGGTTTCCCGCAGGCTGTCTGCAACCTCGCTGCTCGTCTCGTTGAACAAACGAAGATGCAGGAGGTTCTTCTTCTTAGGATTGTCAAACTTGCGCTTATCACCATCGGCAATTTTGACAAACTTGTTGTCGATTACTTCAACTATCACCGCATACTTACCCTTGTCTCTGCCTTGCAGCACCTGGACGAACTGTCCCGGATGCGGCAACCTCGAGTCACCCACATTTATCACCTACGATTAGCATTGTGTAAGGATCTCATAACCGTCTGCCGTAATCGCGATCGTATGTTCATAATGCGCGCACCATCTGCCGTCAACCGTAACGACGGTCCATTGGTCCGGCAGTGTTTTGACATATCGCTCCCCGATGACGACCATCGGCTCAATCGCAAGGGTCATCCCGGCCTTAAGCCGCGGGCCGCGATCAGGCAGACCGTAGTTAGGGATCCGCGGTTCTTCATGTAAGTCTCTACCGATCCCATGACCGACATACTCCCTGACAATCGAGAATCCTTCAGCTTCTGCGCAGCGTTGAATGGCATGTGAGATGGTATACAACCTAGCATCGGGCTTGGCAAGCGCCAGACCTTCCATAAGTGATCGCTCGGTAACTTCCAGCAGTCTGCGGACTTCGTCTGACACTTCGCCAACCGCATACGTCCATGCCGAGTCGCCGTGATAGCCTTTGTACTGTGCGCCGATATCTAGTGTGATAATGTCGCCATCCTTCAGCACCTGGGTTTCACTCGGAATACCGTGAACTAATTGATCATTGATCGACGTGCAGATGTTACCAGGAAAACCGTTATAACCTTTAAAAGATGGTATTGCTCCCCGACTGCGAATGTATTCTCCTGCAATACGGTCCAACTCGGCGGTTGTAACTCCTGCCCGAATATATTGCTTTAACAGCTGATGCGTCTCCGCAACGATGCGGCCTGCTTCGCGCATGAGAGCTAGTTCAGATTCGGTCTTGCAGATGATCATCGCTTCTGTCCTCTTAAGATCGCGCTGATCTCTGCGGACACTTCCTGAATATCCTGCTCACCGTTGACATGACGGAGAGTCCCTTGTTTCTCATAGTAGTCAAGAAGCGGAGCCGTCTTCGTAATATATTCATCCAGACGAGTTCCAACCTTCTCTTCCGTATCGTCGGATCTTTGGTACAATTCCCCTCCACACTTGTCGCAGATGCCTTCCTGCTTTGGTGGGTTGAAGAGGATGTGATACGTCGCACCGCAGGATCTGCAGATGCGGCGTCCCGTTAATCTGGCGAGCAAGTTATTGCGGTCAACCTTAAGGTTGATGACATGGTCGATCCGTCTGCCCATGGATGCGACGATCTCATCCAAGGCTTCCGCTTGGGATATCGTACGCGGAAATCCGTCCAGCAAGAAACCCTGCTTGCAGTCTTCATGCTGCAACCGATCACGAACGATGCCGATCGTCACTTCGTCCGGTACCAGCTTGCCGGCATCGACATATTGTTTCGCCAGCTTACCGAGTTCAGTACCCTGTTTCATCGCTGCGCGGAAAGCATCGCCCGTAGAGATGTGCGGAATTCCAAATTGTTCCACGATGTAATCCGCTTGTGTTCCTTTTCCGGCTCCCGGGGGACCCATGAACACGATATTCATGAAGCGTTACCTCCCAATTCCGGTATATCAGGCATATCAACAAGCGTTACTTGTTAATAAAACCTTTGTAATGCCGTTTGATCAGTTGGCTTTCGATCTGCTTCATCGTCTCCAGCGCTACCCCAACGAGAATCAGAAGCGATGTCCCGCCGATCGAGATCTGATCAGGCAGGCCAGCCAGTCTGCCTACAATCACCGGCAAGATCGCGATGATCGCAAGGAAGAGCGCACCGCTCAGCGTGATCCGGTTCAGGATCCGCACGATATATTTCACCGTCGTCTGTCCCGGTCGTATGCCTGGAATATATCCGCCGTTCTTCTTCAGGTTCTCTGCCATTTGCTGAGGATTAATCTGTACGAACGTGTAGAAATACGTGAACCCGATGATGAGCAGAACATACAAGGTCAGACCCAAAGGCGCATCCAACGCCATGTTCTCGATGATCCAGCGCGCCACTCCGCTCGACTGGAAGAAGCTCGCAATCGTCGGCGGGAAGATCACCAAGGACATCGCGAAGATGACCGGGATCACCCCTGCTGCATTCACCTTAATCGGGATATGTGTGGATTGTCCACCGTACATCTTACGTCCTACGATCCGTTTCGCATATTGCACTGGAATCTTGCGCACACCTTGCTGTACATAGATTACCGCCGCGATCAGCAGCACAACGCCGATCACAAGCAAGAGCACGTACAGGATGTTCAGGAATAACCCCTCGCTCGCCGTCACTCCTCTGATGAAGTGATCGTAGAGAGCAGCCGCTCCTGTAGGTATGCCTGCAACGATCCCCGCGAAGATGATGATCGAGATGCCGTTGCCGATCCCCTTCTCGGTGATCTGCTCACCCAGCCACATGAGCAGCGCCGTACCAGCAGTCAGTACGATGGCGATAACAACAAATGTAGCCGGCGAAGGATCGATCACCATGCCGTAGGCATTGTGGAAACCGATCGACATCCCGATCCCCTGAATGAATCCCAACACCATTGTACCATACCGGGTGATCTGCGTAAGTTTGCGGCGTCCGGCTTCACCTTCTCTTGCCCATTCGGTGAACTTCGGAATCACATCCATGGACAATAGCTGCACGATGATCGATGCCGTGATGTAAGGGAAGATACTCATGGCAAAGATCGAGAAGTTAAACAAAGCGCCGCCGGAGAAAGTGTTCATCATGCCGAAGAAGCTGCCTTGCTGCGCTTGATCCACCCCGATGAAAACGTCGGTATTGACATTTGGTACAGGGATAAAGGAGCCGATCCGGAAGACGATCAGGATCCCTAATGTGAAGAGGATCTTCGTGCGCAGATCAGCTACCTTCATGATATTGGAGATAGTTCTGAACATTAGATCACCTCAGTTTTTCCACCGGCAGCCTGAATTTTCTCGACCGCAGATTGCGAAAATTTATTTGCTTTCACGGTGAGTTGTACTTGGAGATCGCCATCGCCCAGGATCTTGATGCCATCTCTAGGGTTCTTAACTACCCCTGTTTCTAGTAGTAGTTCCGGAGTCACTTCTGTTCCGGCTGCAAAACGGTTCAACTCTTCTACGTTTACAACCGCATACTCCTTACGATGAATGTTCGTAAATCCGCGCTTAGGAAGACGTCTGTACAGCGGGTTCTGACCACCTTCAAAACCTGGACGTACGCCGCCGCCGGAACGCGCCCATTGGCCCTTATGTCCACGACCGGAAGTTTTGCCATGTCCGCTGCCGATGCCGCGTCCTACACGCTTGCGGCTGTGGCGGGAACCCGGAGCTGGTGTCAATTCATGTATTTTCATCGTTGCACCTCCTTAATATCGCCTTGTCCTTGCTTAGCGTTTATAGAAAGAATATCAGATTTCCTCAACTTCTACCAAATGTTTCACTTTATTGATCATCCCGCGAATCGCCGCATTATCCGGCTGCTCTACAGAATGATTGGTCTTTCGAAGTCCGAGCGAACGAACGGTTAGTCGTTGATCTTCCGGACGGCCGATCAAGCTGCGTTTGAGGGTGATTCTTAATTTCTTCGCCATTGGATTCCCCTCCTTAACTTAATAGTTCTTCGACCGTTTTACCACGGAGTTTCGCTACCTCTTCGACTCTCTTCAGACGGCTCAAGCCTTCCAAGGTTGCGTTAACCATATTCATCGAGTTCGAAGAACCTAGAGATTTGGTCAGGATGTCACCCACGCCTGCCAGCTCAAGCACCGCACGAACTGGACCGCCGGCGATAACCCCTGTACCTTCAGCAGCTGGTTTCAAGAGAACTTTACCTGCTCCGAATTTGCCGATGATCTCATGCGGGATCGTCGTGCCTACGATCGGAACGTGGATCAAGTTTTTCTTCGCATCTTCGATACCTTTGCGAATGGCATCCGGTACTTCTGATGCTTTGCCGATGCCAGCACCTACCCAGCCTTTGCCGTCGCCGACAACGACCAAAGCACTGAAGCTGAATCGACGTCCACCTTTGACAACCTTGGCTACGCGGTTGATGGTGACGACTTTCTCAGTTAATTCTAACGTATTCGGATCTACGCGCAAGTCATTAACCTCCTTATTCCGTTATTGAAGACCTAGAATTCTAATCCTGCTTCACGAGCTGCTTCAGCCAGTGCTTTCACCCGGCCGTGATACAGGTATCCGCCGCGGTCGAAAACCACCGCCTTGATGCCGGCAGCTTGAGCACGCTTCGCGATCAATTCGCCAACTTTGCGGGCAGCTTCAACATTGCCGCCGTTCTTCACTTCGCTTCTCAATTCCTTATCCAGGGTGGAAGCCGAAGCTAATGTCACGCCTTTAACATCGTCGATCAATTGGGCGTAGATGTGTTTCTCAGAACGATAAACGTTCAGACGTGGGCGCTCAGCAGTACCGCTGACCTTCTTGCGCACACGAAAATGTCTTCTTAGACGCATTTTGTTACGATTCGGTTTATTCAGCATATCGTGTCACTCCCTTCACACCGATCAGTCGTGATCTATATTAAGCAGACATCCGTTTGAGATGATTACTTACCTGCTTTACCTTCCTTGCGAAGGATGCGTTCCCCTTCGTACTTAATCCCTTTACCCTTGTAAGGCTCAGGCGGACGAACGGCGCGGATATTCGCTGCAATCTCACCAACAAGTTCTTTGTTAATGCCCTTCACGATGATCTTCGTGTTGGAAGGAACATCAAACTCAATGCCCTCTTCAGGTACGAACTCCACAGGATGCGAGTAGCCGACGTTCAACACCAGCTTATTGCCTTGCTTGTTCGCACGATATCCAACACCTACGAGTTCTAGCACCTTCTCATAACCTTCTGTAACGCCATGGATCATGTTGTAGATGATGCTGCGTGTTGTACCGTGCAGCGAACGATGCAATTTATTATCAGAAGGACGTTCCACCGTCAGCACATTGCCTTCGATGTTCACTTTCATGTCTTTGTGCAGTTCGCGCGACAGTGTCCCCTTAGGTCCTTTAACAGTAATGTTTGTATCATCAACGGTCACAGTCACACCGTTAGGAATTTCGATTGGCTTACGTCCAATACGGGACATGCTAACACCTCCATTCACTTAAACTTGGGATTACCACACGTAGCAGATAACCTCGCCGCCGGCCTTCGCTTGACGAGCTTCCTTATCTGTCATGATGCCTTTGGATGTCGAGATGATCGCGATCCCGAGACCGCCGAGCACCTTCGGAACTTCAGACGCCTTCGCATAGACGCGAAGTCCAGGCTTACTGATCCGTTTCAGGCCCGTGATGACACGTTCATTGTTCGGACCGTATTTCAGGAAGATGCGGATGATCCCCTGCTTATTATCTTCGATATATTCTGCGTCACGAATGAAGCCTTCACGCTTCAAAATCTCGGCGATTGCCTTCTTCATCTTCGAAGCAGGAACTTCCACCGTTTCATGACGTACCATATTCGCATTGCGAATGCGTGTAAGCATATCTGCAATTGGATCAGACATAGTCATGTTGCTTACCTCCTTCCGGATGATCGAATGGTTTACCAGCTGGCTTTTTTAACGCCGGGAATCTGGCCTTTGTATGCTAGTTCACGGAAACAGATCCGGCAAATCTTAAATTTCCGCAAAACGGAATGCGGACGGCCGCAGCGTTCACAACGAGTATACGCACGTACCTTGAACTTCGGCTTACGCTTCTGCTTGACTATCATCGAAGTTTTTGCCATCTGTGGGTTACACCTCCCAGTTTTTAGGCTTTAGCGAATGGCATTCCCATTTGATCCAACAGCTCACGGGCTTCTTCGTCCGTCTTCGCTGTTGTTACGATCACAACATCCATACCGCGCACTTTGTCCACTTTATCGTAATCGATCTCCGGGAAGATGAGCTGTTCTTTCAAACCAAGCGTGTAGTTCCCTCGACCGTCAAATGCTTTGGTCGATACACCGCGGAAGTCACGTACACGAGGAAGAGCGATATTGAACAATTTGTCCAAGAAGTAATACATTCTTTCTCCGCGCAACGTAACCTTCACACCGATCGGCATACCTTCACGAAGCTTGAACCCTGCGATCGATTTCTTCGCTCTTGTCACCACGGGTTTTTGACCAGCGATCAGTTGCAGATCCTCAAGTGCGCTGTCGATCAACTTCGGATTGCCAACGGCATCGCCCACCCCCATGTTGATGACGACCTTCTCGATTCGAGGTACTTGCATAACGCTTTTGTAGTTGAACTTCTGCATCAAATGCGGAGTGACTTCATTTAAATAACGTTCTTTTAATCTTGCTGCCATGTGCGGATGAACCTCCTTCCTGCTCTATTCGATTAATCGATCACTTCGCCGGATCGCTTCGCTACCCGGACTTTCTTGCCGTTATCAAGAATCTTATATCCGATCCGTGTCGGTAATCCGGTCTTCGGATCTACTAGCATGACGTTGGATGCATGAATCGGGGCCTCTTGCGTGATGATTCCGCCTTGCGGATTGTCAGGAGAAGGTTTCGCGTGCTTCTTCACCAAGTTCACGCCCTCTACCAGCACCCGGTTCTCACGCGGAAATGCAGCGATCACGCGGCCTTTTTTGCCTTTGTCTTTGCCGCTGATCACGATGACCGTATCTTCTTTCTTCACGTGCATCTTATGGTTATGGGATTTTTGTCCCTTGTTCTTCGCCATGTTGGTAACACCTCCTATGGGCTGCTTAGCCGACGCGCTTACAGTACCTCAGGCGCCAGCGAGATGATTTTCATAAATTCTTTTTCACGAAGCTCGCGGGCTACCGGTCCGAAGATCCGTGTACCGCGCGGGCTCTTATCTTCTCTGATGACCACAGCAGCGTTTTCGTCGAAGCGGATGTAGGAACCATCTTTGCGTCTCGTCGGGCGAACCGTACGGACGATCACCGCTTTAACGACGTCCCCTTTCTTGACAACGCCGCCTGGTGTTGCTTGTTTCACGGAGCATACGATCGTATCGCCGATACCAGCAGTGCGACGTCCGGTACCACCCAACACACGGATGCACATGAGTTCTTTGGCTCCGGAGTTATCAGCAACTTTCAAACGGGTAAATGGTTGAATCATTTTTTGTCCCTCCTTATACCTCGACTGCTTGCTCTACGATCTCTACCAATCTCCAGCGCTTATCTTTGGATAACGGACGAGTCTCCATGATCTTGACCGTATCGCCGATCTTCGCTTGATTGTTCTCATCATGAGCTTTGAATTTCTTCGTGTATTTTATACGCTTGTGATACAGCGGATGCTTCTTGTACGTTTCGACGGACACGACGATCGTCTTATCCATCTTGTCGCTGACGACTTTGCCGATTTGAACTTTGCGTTCTTTGCGAGTTTGCTGACTCATATTCTATAGCGCCCTCCTTTCAGTTTCGATTAACTAATCCCGAGCTCTCTTTCGCGTAACACGGTTTTTGCACGTGCGATTGCCTTGCGGACATTACGAATTTGGGCTGGGTTATCAAGTTGACCTGTAGCTAGTTGGAAACGGAGGTTAAACAATTCTTCCTTGAATCCTGCAATCTTCTGCTCAATCTCTGCAGTTGTCAAGTTGCGGAGCTCACTAGCTTTCATTTGCTTCACCACCCAATTCTTCGCGTTTCACAAATTTCGTCTTGATCGGAAGTTTGTGAGCAGCTAGACGCATCGCTTCGCGAGCGACCTCCTCACTGACTCCGGCCAATTCAAACAGGATCTTGCCTGGCTTAACCACGCTAACCCACTTCTCAACATTCCCTTTACCGCTACCCATACGAACTTCAAGCGGCTTCTGGGTGATCGGCTTGGATGGGAAGATCTTGATCCATACCTTACCGCCACGTCTGATATAACGAGTCATCGCAATACGCGCAGCTTCAATCTGACGGTTCGTGATCCAGGCAGGCTCAAGAGCTTGTAAGCCATATTCACCGAAAGTTACCTCGGTGCCGCCTTTAGCACGACCTTTCATTTTTCCACGATGTTCCTTGCGATATTTAACGCGTTTTGGCATTAACATGCTCAGTTACCTCCTTCCTGGTTCACTCTCTTCTTCGCTTGCGGCAGAACTTCTCCGCGATAGATCCATACCTTCACGCCGAGACGGCCGTAAGTGGTATGAGCTTCCGCTGTTCCGTAGTCGATATCCGCACGCAGGGTATGAAGCGGAACGGTACCTTCGCTGTATCCTTCGCTGCGAGCAATCTCCGCACCGCCTAGACGGCCGCTGACCATCGTCTTAATCCCCTTAGCACCAGCGCGCATCGTTCTTTGGATCGCTTGTTTCATCGCACGGCGGAAGGAGATCCGGCGCTCAAGCTGTTGAGCGATATTCTCAGCAACGAGGATGGCGTCAAGATCCGGGTTCTTAACCTCGCTGATGTTGATATGAACCTTCTTGCCTTCAGCGATCTTCGCAACTTGCACGCGCAGGTTCTCAACCTCCGAACCGCCCTTACCGATAACCATCCCCGGCTTAGCCGTGTGGATCGTCACATTCACGCGGTTTGCTGCTCGTTCGATCTCGATGCGGGATACCGCCGCGTCTTTCAGTCTGTTCTTCAGATATTCACGAATCTTAATGTCTTCGAGAAGCAAAGTTCCGAACTCTTTGTCATTCGCGTACCATTTTGATTCCCAGTCACGGATGATCCCAATTCTCAATCCGATCGGGTTTACCTTTTGACCCACTCTGATGTCCCTCCTTATTTCTCAGATACCACTAACGTGATGTGGCTCGTACGTTTGTTAATCCGGTAAGCACGCCCTTGTGCGCGCGGTTGATATCTCTTCATGATAGGACCTTCGTTGACATACGCTTCAGAGATGACCAAATTAGCCACATCCATGGAATAATTGTGTTCAGCGTTTGCCACGGCCGAGTTTAACAGTTTTTCTAGAATAGGGGATGCCGCTCTTGGCGTGTGGCGAAGAATTGCGAACGCTTCGTCCACCCGCTTGCCGCGGATCAGGTCGACGACCAGTCTCGCTTTGCGCGGGGAGATGCGCACGTATCTAGCGACAGCTTTGGCCTGCTGCATGGAAATACCTCCTCTCAAACGCGTTCGTTAATTATCTTCTGGTTTTCTTATCTTCATCGGTATGTCCCTTAAACGTGCGAGTCGGTGCAAACTCACCCAACTTGTGACCTACCATATCCTCTGTTACGTATACTGGAACATGCTTGCGTCCATCATACACAGCGAATGTGTGACCGACGAACTCCGGAAAAATCGTCGACCGGCGCGACCAAGTCTTAATAACAGCCTTTTTGTTCGCTTTGTTCAGCTCTTCAACCTTCTTAAGCAGATGCTGATCGACAAAAGGTCCTTTCTTCAAACTGCGTCCCATTTGCCTTCCTCCCTTCCTGCTATTGCAACTTATTATTTCGTGCGGCGACGAACAATGTATTTATCCGATTTCTTGTTCTTCTTGCGAGTCTTGTAACCAAGCGTCGGTTTACCCCATGGTGTCATCGGCGACTTACGTCCGATTGGCGCACGTCCTTCACCACCGCCGTGCGGGTGATCAACCGGGTTCATCGCAGAACCGCGAACTGCCGGGCGTTTACCCAACCAGCGAGAACGACCTGCTTTACCGATCTTGATCAGTTCGTGGTCGCCGTGGCTTACTACACCGATCGTAGCGCGGCAAGTCTTCAGAATGCGGCGCACTTCACCGGATGCCAGACGAACCGTAACGTATTTGCCGTCTTCTTTACCGAGCAGCTGCGCTTCTACCCCTGCAGCACGAACCAATTGCCCGCCCTTGCCGGGTTTCAGCTCGATGTTGTGGATCAAAGTACCGACCGGAATATTCTCAAGCGGCAGCGCGTTGCCCACTTTGATGTCCACGTTAGGACCAGACTCGATGATGTCGCCCACCTTCAGTCCTTCCGGAGCGATGATGTAACGCTTCTCCCCATCCGCATAGTTGATCAGCGCGATGTACGCTGTGCGGTTCGGGTCGTATTCGATCGTAGCAACGCGTCCAGGGATTCCATCCTTGTCACGCTTGAAATCGATGATTCTGTATTTACGCTTATGACCACCGCCAAGGTGGCGAACAGTAATCTTGCCTTGGTTGTTGCGGCCTGCTTTCTTAGGCAGCGGTGCAAGCAGCGACTTCTCCGGCTTATCCGTCGTAATCTCCGCGAATGTCGACACGGTCATGTGACGACGGCTCGGAGTCGTCGGCTTAAATGTTTTGATAGCCAAATTGATTCCCTCCTCGCTTATTCAGATGTCTGATTATACCGATTCGAAGAATTCGAGTTCCTTGCTGTCCTCACTCAGTTGGACGAAGGCTTTCTTCCAATTCTTTCTGTAACCGGAATATCTGCCGTAATTTTTCGGCTTACCCTTCATATTGATAACGTTGACTTTCGTTACTTTAACATTAAAGATCTGCTCGACGGCATGCTTGATTTCGATCTTGTTCGCACGAACATCCACTTCGAAAACATAGCATTTGTTCGCCATCAAGTCGCTGGTACGCTCAGTGATAATCGGGCGCTTGATAATATCACGAGGGTCCTTCATTACGCAAGCACCTCCTCTACTTTCTGCACTGCGTCCTTCGTAATGATCAATTTGTCGTGCGCCAATACATCAAGGACATTGATGCCTTCTGCTGTTACGTACTTAACCCCAGGAATGTTGCGGGAAGACAGCAGGATATTATCTTCGAAACCAGCGGATACGACAAGCGCTTTGCTGTCCACCTTCAAGTTGTTCAGGATTGCGATGAAATCCTTCGTTTTCGGCTTCTCCAGGCTCAGCTGATCAAGCACGATGATCTCGTTGTCGATCACCTTGCTGGACAGCGCAGATTTGATTGCCAGTCTGCGAACTTTCTTAGGAAGTTTATATTTGTAACTGCGCGGAGTAGGTCCGAATACCGTACCGCCGCCTACCCATTGCGGAGCACGAATGCTGCCGTGGCGTGCACGCCCCGTTCCCTTCTGGCGCCATGGTTTGCGACCGCCGCCGCGGACTTCCGAACGTCCCTTCACCTTGTGCGTGCCGAGGCGCTGCGAAGCGCGCTGCATCTGTACTGCATCAAACAAGACATAACGGTTCGGTTCAATTCCGAATACCGCATCAGATAATTCAATCTCTCCGATCTGTTCACCAGATACATTATATAGAGCTACTTTAGGCACGTTAGATCCTCCTTTCTTAAGCCTGTTGTTTCTTCTTCACTGCGGATTTGATTTTGACATAGCCGTTCTTCGGCCCAGGGATGGAACCCTTCACGACGATGATATTGCGCTCAGCATCGACTTTTACGATCTCCAGATTCTGTATCGTAACCGTCTCGCTCCCCATGCGGCCAGGCATCTTCTTGCCCTTAGGAATGCGGTTAGCCGTACGAATCACGGCCATGGAACCGATCCCGCGGTGATACTTCGAACCATGGGACATCGGACCTCGAGCTTGCCCGTGGCGCTTGATGACACCAGCGAAACCTTTACCCTTGGAGGTCGCTGTTACGTCAACATACTCACCTTCAGCGAAGATGTCAGCTTTCAGCTCTTGACCGAGCTCATACTCTTCCGGATTCGCACCGCGAATCTCGCGAACAAAACGTTTCACCGGAGCGTTCGCCTTCTTCGCATGACCAAGTTCAGGTTTTGTTGCATTCTTTTCTTTCTTATCATCAAAGCCGATCTGGATCGCTTCATATCCATCGTTCTCGATATTCTTCTTCTGCAGAACAACACATGGGCCGGCTTCGATTACCGTTACCGGGTAAACCAAGCCCTCAGGACTGAACATCTGAGTCATGCCCAGTTTTCTGCCTAAGATTCCCTTCGTCATGTTGACACCTCTTTTCTAACCACTGATTATTCTTTTATATTTGCTCAACGAACGATTACAGTTTGATTTCGATGTCCACACCGGACGGCAGATCAAGACGCATCAGCGCATCAACCGTCTGCGGCGTCGGATTCACAATATCGATCAAGCGTTTGTGCGTGCGCATCTCGAACTGCTCACGAGAATCCTTATACTTATGGACAGCGCGCAGGATCGTGATGACTTGCTTCTCCGTTGGAAGCGGAATCGGCCCCGACACTCCTGCACCAGAACGCTTGGCTGTCTCCACGATTTTCTCCGCGGATTGATCGAGGATTCTGTGATCATACGCTTTTAAACGAATGCGAATTTTTTGCTTTGCCATAGCTTTACCTCCTTCTATCGCCCAAATTTGAATCGGACATACTCCATGGAAATCTCCTAACACCCCGGTCATGGCAAAGGGGCCGGGTGTGTCAGCAACCTCCCACTTCATCGCAACGTCACAGACCAACGTTCACAATTATATAGAAAAACCTATACGATTGCAAGAAGAAATTCGAAGAAATGCGTGTTTCATCATATAGGAACATCGTGGAGATGATCCTAATATGGATCGCAAGATGTAAAGCTGAAAATCTTCGATAAAAATCCCTCTGACTCGAAAGCCAGAGGGATCTGTATCATGTAAAGCTGAATTACTTGATGATGGAAGTAACAGCGCCTGCGCCTACTGTACGGCCGCCTTCACGGATCGCGAAGCGAGTACCTTCTTCGATCGCGATCGGAGCGATCAGTTCAACTGTAACC
Organism: Insulibacter thermoxylanivorax; assembly: GCF_015472005.1. Lineage (NCBI taxonomy): Bacteria > Bacillati > Bacillota > Bacilli > Caryophanales > Paenibacillaceae > Insulibacter > Insulibacter thermoxylanivorax. Next base: position 17,451 of record NZ_BMAQ01000029.1, read on the forward strand.
GTAACGTTGTCGCCAGGCATAACCATTTCCGTGCCTTCCGGCAGGTTGATGACACCTGTTACGTCCGTTGTACGGAAGTAGAATTGAGGACGATAGCCGCTGAAGAAAGGCTTATGGCGTCCGCCTTCTTCCTTCGTCAGAACGTAAACCGAAGCTGTGAAAGCTGTATGGGATTTGATCGAGCCCGGCTTAACCAGAACTTGACCGCGCTCGATGTCGCTGCGCTCAACTCCGCGAAGCAGGGCACCGATATTGTCACCAGCTTGTGCTTGGTCGAGCAGCTTGCGGAACATCTCTACACCCGTAACAACGGTCTTTCGTGTTTCTTCTTGCAGACCGACGATCTCAACTTCGTCGCCGACTTTAACCGTACCGCGCTCAACACGGCCAGTAGCAACTGTACCGCGGCCTGTGATCGTGAACACGTCCTCAACAGGCATCAGGAACGGCTTGTCGATCTCGCGCTCCGGCGTTGGGATGTAGTTGTCGATTTGCTCGAACAGTTCTACGATCTTGTCGCCCCACTCGCTGTCCGGATTTTCCAGAGCTTTCAGAGCGGAACCGCGGATGATCGGCGTATCGTCGCCAGGGAACTCGTATTCGTTCAGCAGATCGCGAACTTCCATCTCTACCAGTTCAAGAAGCTCTTCGTCCTCTACCATGTCGCACTTGTTCAGGAATACGACGATGTAAGGAACGCCTACTTGGCGGGACAGCAGGATATGCTCACGAGTTTGCGGCATTGGACCGTCTGCTGCAGATACAACCAGGATCGCACCGTCCATCTGAGCTGCACCCGTGATCATGTTCTTAACGTAGTCAGCGTGTCCTGGGCAGTCAACGTGTGCATAGTGGCGGTTAGGCGTTTCGTACTCAACGTGGGACGTCGAGATCGTGATTCCGCGCTCGCGCTCTTCCGGAGCCTTGTCGATTTGGTCATAAGCGAATGCTTGACCGCCGCCATAGCGTTTGGACAGTACAGTTGTAATAGCAGCTGTTAACGTGGTTTTACCGTGGTCAACGTGACCAATTGTACCAATGTTAACGTGTGGTTTAGTACGTTCGAATTTTGCCTTTGCCATTGTTCACTTTTCCTCCTTATTAACAACACCTATATTGATTGTTTACCACATCAGAAAGCCTGGATCAATACCATTCGACTTTCTGATGGGTATAAAAAGCTGCTTCATGATCCGGGATATCCGGTATAGCGCTTTTTATCGGGATGTTAAGCACCTTGGTGTTTCGCGATGATCTCTTCCGCGATGTTCTTCGGCACTTCTTCGTAATGGGAGATCTCCATCGAGTAGCTGCCGCGTCCTTGTGTCTTGGAACGCAAGGTCGTCGAGTAGCCGAACATCTCTGCCAGCGGAACCATCGCCTTGATCACTTGCGAACCGCCGCGCGAGTCCATACCTTCGATGCGGCCGCGGCGAGAGTTCAGGTCACCCATCACGTCACCCATGTATTCCTCAGGCACTGTCACTTCAACTTTCATGATCGGCTCGAGGAGTACAGGGTTACAATGATCCTTCGCTGCCTTCAAGGCCATCGAACCAGCGATCTTAAACGCCATCTCGCTGGAGTCTACGTCGTGGTACGAACCATCGACCAGTGTGGCCTTGATGTCTACCAGCGGGAAGCCGGCAAGAACACCGTTCTGCATCGCTTCTTCGATCCCCGCTTGGATCGGCCCGAAATATTCCTTAGGAACGACACCGCCGACGATCTTGCTCTCGAATACGAAGCCTGTACCTGGCTCCAGCGGTTCGAATTCGATCCATACGTGACCGTATTGACCGCGTCCGCCGGACTGTCTGATGAACTTCCCTTCAACGCGAGCCGGTTTGCGGAAGGTCTCGCGATAAGCAACCTGCGGCTTACCGACATTCGCATCGACCTTAAATTCGCGTAGCATACGGTCTACGATAACTTCCAGATGAAGCTCACCCATACCGGAGATGATCGTCTGACCCGTCTCTTCATCTGTTCTCGCATGGAAGGTCGGATCTTCTTCAGCCAACTTCGCTAGGGCAATCCCCATCTTGTCTTGGTCCGCTTTCGACTTCGGCTCGATCGCGATGTCGATAACCGGATCCGGGAAGGTCATCGATTCAAGGATGATCGGGTTCTTCTCATCGCACAGTGTATCACCGGTACCGGTATCCTTCAAACCCACCGCCGCAGCGATATCGCCTGCGTATACCTCCGTGATCTCCTCCCGGTGGTTCGCATGCATCTGCAGGATCCGGCCGATCCGCTCGCGCTTGCCCTTCGTCGAGTTCAAGACATAAGAACCGGAATGGAGCACGCCGGAGTATACACGGAAGAAGGTCAGCTTACCGACATAAGGGTCTGTCATGATCTTGAAGGCTAGTGCTGCAAACGGTTGATCGTCGGCGGAGATCCGCTCAACCTCAGAACCGTCAGGCAGTGTACCTCTGATGTTCGCTACGTCTGTTGGCGCCGGCAGGTAATCGATAACGGCATCCAGTACGAGCTGAACACCCTTATTCCGGTAAGAAGAGCCGCAAAGAACCGGCGTGATCTCAACGTTGATGACCCCTTTGCGAAGAGCGGCCTTCAGCTCAGGCACAGTGATCTCTTCACCTTCAAGGTACTTCATCGTGAGATCTTCGTCAAGCTCTGCGATCTTCTCGATCAATTCAGCACGCATTTCTTCTGCTTGTGCTTTGTAATCTTCAGGAATATCCATCTTCTCAAACTCTCTGCCCAGATCATCTTTATAGATGTAGGCGACGTTTTCGATCAGATCGATGATTCCAGTGAATTCACTCTCAGCGCCGATCGGCAGCTGAATCGGAACGGCATTAGCTTGCAGACGATCGCGCATCTGTTGTACGACACCCAAGAAGTTGGCGCCGACGATATCCATTTTGTTCACATAAGCAATCCGCGGTACGTTGTAGCGGTCAGCTTGGCGCCATACCGTCTCGGATTGCGGTTCTACCCCACCCTTGGCACAGAAGACACCTACTGCACCATCCAATACGCGCAGGGAACGTTCAACTTCTACCGTGAAGTCAACGTGTCCCGGGGTATCGATGATGTTGATACGATGGCCTTTCCATTGACAAGTAGTAGCAGCGGATGTGATGGTGATTCCGCGTTCTTGTTCTTGTGCCATCCAGTCCATGGTAGCGGAACCTTCATGGGTTTCGCCGATCTTGTGCGTGCGGCCAGTATAGAACAAGATCCGTTCTGTGGTCGTCGTCTTGCCCGCATCAATATGCGCCATAATTCCAATATTGCGCGTATTCTGCAAGGAGAACGCTCTAGTCATGATAATGTCTCCTTTCTCATATAGTCTTACGTTATGATGCGGCTTGCACTTTACCAGCGATAGTGAGCGAACGCTTTGTTGGCTTCGGCCATCTTATGCGTATCCTCACGCTTCTTAACTGCTGCGCCAGTGTTGTTGCTGGCATCGATGATCTCTGCCGCTAAACGCTCTTCCATCGTCTTCTCACCGCGCAAGCGCGCATAGTTGACCAACCAACGAAGACCAAGCGTTATGCGTCTTTCCGGTTTGACTTCAACGGGAACTTGGTAGTTCGCACCGCCCACACGACGGGCTTTGACCTCAAGCACCGGCATGATGTTCTTCAGCGCAGCTTCGAATACCTCCATCGGATCTTTACCCGTACGTTCGCGGACGATTTCGAAGGCATTGTACAGGATGCGCTGAGCAACGCCCTTCTTCCCATCGATCATGATGCGGTTGATCAGCCGTGTTACCAACTTGCTGTTATAGATCGGATCAGGCAGAACGTCTCTGCGTGGTACCGGACCTTTACGTGGCATAGTTATCCCCCTTTCTCGTTGTGTTTAAACGGTTCTTGTTTAGATCATGCAAGATCTTAGCTCTTGTTCTCTTTCGGTCTCTTCGTACCGTACTTGGAACGAGCCTGCATACGGTTGTTCACGCCCGCTGCATCCAGCGCCCCGCGAACGATGTGATAACGCACACCCGGAAGGTCCTTAACACGACCGCCGCGAACAAGCACGACGCTGTGTTCCTGCAAGTTGTGTCCGATCCCCGGGATATAAGCGTTGACTTCCACACGGTTCGTCAGGCGAACACGCGCATATTTACGAAGCGCAGAGTTCGGCTTCTTCGGCGTCATCGTTCCTACACGTGTGCACACACCTCGTTTTTGCGGAGAGTGCAGGTGCGTCTCTTTGCGCAGCATCGCGTTATATCCTCTATGCAGAGCAGGCGACTTCGACTTGCTCACCTTGCTTTGACGACCCTTGCGAACCAATTGATTAATTGTTGGCATATCGACACCTCCTTCCACTATGAATATCAATTTTCTAAGCCCACAGATCCAGGCGGTTCATTTGCTGGCATAAAGAAATGCTTTTGTTTCTTTGGCCTCAGCCAAGACCCAAAAACATCCCGCATCCTATTCGATTAGTGAAGCTGCCATCGCTGCCCCCACATCGATGCCGCATGCTTTGCCGAGTTTCCGCATGGAATCGACATAGATGATCGGCACATCCTTCTTCTCACAAAGCTGGATCACCTTCGATGTGATGCGCGGATCTGCGTCCTCAGCCACGAATACATGTTCGGCCTTGCCAAGCTCCACCATTTTCAACGTTTGCTTGGTGCCGACGCATAACTTACGAGCCTGTGATACTTTTTCATAAGACATCGTTAACGAACATCCTCCAAAGTCCACGGACGTGATTTGGCACACTAGGATATATTAGCACCATTAAAAGTTACCTGTCAAGAGACGAGACGATTAGGAAAAACAGGGGCGGCTGATCGTGCAAGCGATGCTCCGCAGCCGCCTCCTGCTCCCTTCTAACGTCGTGCCTTATTCGACCGATACTGCTTCCGCCAACTCATCCGTTTCGTTGTTCTCTTCGGCCTGCTCCATCACATTGTTGGCAGTGATCGAGCGATAACGCGCCATTCCGGTACCCGCCGGGATCAGCTTACCGATGATGACGTTCTCCTTCAGACCAAGCAATTGGTCAACCTTGCCCTTGATCGCCGCATCCGTCAAGACACGAGTCGTCTCTTGGAAGGACGCCGCAGACAGGAAGGAATCCGTCTCCAGCGAAGCCTTCGTGATCCCGAGCAGCACAGGTTTAGCGACAGCCGGTTCCTTGCCCTCGAACAGTGCTTTCTTGTTCGCTGCTTCATATTCATGGATGTCAACGAACGAGCCGGGGAGCAGATTGGTATCTCCCGCGTCGATGATCCGAATCTTGCGGAGCATCTGACGAATCATCACTTCGATATGCTTATCGTTGATCTCAACACCCTGGTTGCGATATACGCGCTGAACTTCTTGCAGGATATAGTTCTGAACACCGCGGATCCCCTTGATGCGCAGCATCTCTTTCGGGTCGATCGATCCATCGGTCAGTTCATCGCCGGCTTCCACATGTTGTCCGATCGTTACCCGCACGCGGGAACCAAACGACACCGCATAGACCTTGGTCTCCGCCTCGCCCTCGATCTCGATCTCGCGGCGATCCTTCGTATCGCGGATATCTTTGACGACACCGTCGATCTCGGTGATGATCGCCTGACCCTTAGGATTACGCGCCTCGAACAGCTCCTGGATACGCGGCAGACCTTGCGTGATGTCGTCTCCGGCTACACCACCGGTGTGGAACGTACGCATCGTGAGCTGCGTACCCGGTTCGCCGATCGATTGGGCAGCGATGATACCTACTGCTTCTCCGATCTCAACGTGCTTGCCGGTCGCCAGGTTGCGCCCGTAGCACTTGCGGCACACCCCGTGCTGCGTACGGCAGCTAAGCACAGAGCGAATCTGCACCTTCTCGATGCCCGCGCGCACGATCTTCTCCGCTGTTGCCGCATCGATGAGTTCGTTCGGTCTGACCAGAACCTCTCCGGTCTCCGGATGACGAACGGTCTCGAATGCATAACGACCTTCGATCCGATCGTACAGATCCTCGATCACTTCGCGGCCATCCTGGATGCGGCTGACGGTGAAGCCCTTGTCCGTACCGCAGTCGTCTTCGCGAACGATGACATCCTGGGCAACGTCAACCAGACGGCGAGTCAGGTAACCGGAGTCCGCCGTTCTTAGGGCCGTATCCGCCAGACCTTTACGCGCCCCGTGCGTCGAGATGAAATACTCGAGGACGGTCAGACCTTCGCGGAAGTTGGATTTGATCGGAAGCTCGATGATCCGTCCGGACGGGTTCGCCATCAGACCGCGCATTCCGCCAAGCTGGGTGATCTGAGATTTGTTCCCCCGTGCTTTGGACTCAACCATCAGGTTGATGGAATTGAAGCGGTCCAGAGATTTCATCAGGATGCTCGTGATCTCATCCTTCGCTTCACTCCAGATGCTGATGATGCGGTCATAGCGCTCTTCGTTGGTGATGAGACCGCGGCGGTATTGGTTCATCACGGTCTGAACCTTCTGCTCGGATTCTTCCATGATCCGCGCCTTCTCCTCCGGTACGACGACGTCCGAGATCGAGATGGTGATCCCTGCCTTCGTCGAATAGGTGAATCCGAGATCTTTGATTTGGTCGAGGATGATCGACGTCTGCGTCGTCTCATAGAGACGGAAGCACTCCGAGATGATCGATCCCAGATAGTCCTTGCCGATCGCGTTCTTGATCGGCATGGAACGCATATATTCCTTGAGGTTTGCACCCTTTTCATAGACGAAGTATTCCTCCGGCGTACCGTTGTACAAGTTCTCCTTCGTCGGTTCGTTAATATAAGGGAACGAATCCGGGAAGATCTCATTGAAGATGAGCTTGCCAACAGTTGTGATCAGGAATGCGTTCTGCTGCTCCTCCGTGAAGCAGGTCTTTTTCAGCGCCCTTGCCGGAATCGCTACGCGTGCATGCAGACCAAGCTCGCCGAGCTGATACCTCGAGATCGCTTCATGTACGGAACTTAGAATCGTACCCGTACCCTTTGCTTCCGGATTATCCATGGTCAGATAGAAGATGCCGAGCACCATGTCCTGCGAAGGCGTGACGACCGGCTTGCCGTCCTTGGGGTTCAGGATATTGCCCGATGCCAGCATCATGATGCGGGCTTCAGCTTGCGCTTCAGCAGACAGCGGCACGTGAACCGCCATCTGGTCGCCGTCGAAGTCCGCGTTGTATGCCGTACATACGAGCGGGTGAAGCTTGATTGCCTTGCCTTCTACCAGGACGGGCTCGAAGGCTTGGATCCCCAGTCTGTGCAGCGTAGGCGCACGGTTCAGAAGCACCGGGTGTTCCTTGATGACTTCTTCCAGCACGTCCCATACCTCTGGGCTGACTCTTTCGACTTTGCGCTTCGCGCTCTTGATATTATGGGCCAGACCCTTATTCACAAGCTCCTTCATCACGAAAGGCTTGAACAACTCAAGCGCCATCTCCTTCGGCAGCCCACACTGATACATCTTCAGCGATGGTCCTACGACGATAACCGAACGGCCGGAATAGTCGACGCGTTTCCCTAACAGGTTCTGACGGAAGCGTCCTTGCTTACCTTTCAGCATATGGCTGAGGGACTTCAGCGGGCGGTTGCCCGGACCGGTCACAGGGCGGCCGCGGCGGCCGTTGTCGATGAGCGCATCCACAGCTTCCTGCAGCATGCGCTTCTCGTTCTGAACGATGATGTCAGGAGCACCAAGGTCAAGCAGCCGCTTCAAGCGGTTGTTGCGGTTGATCACCCGACGGTACAGATCGTTCAGGTCCGATGTCGCGAAACGGCCTCCGTCCAGCTGTACCATCGGACGAAGCTCCGGAGGGATGACAGGAAGCACATCGAGCACCATCCACTCCGGACGGTTGCCGGAGTTGCGGAAGGCCTCGAGGACCTCCAGCCGCTTAATTGCTCGGTTACGGCGCTGACCCTGCGCGGTCTTCAGCTCCTCCTTCAGCATCTCGACTTCCTTGTCCAGATCGATGTCTTGCAGCAATTTCTTGATCGCTTCCGCGCCCATGCCTGCTTGGAAGGCATAGCCGTATCTCTCGCGATAACTGCGATATTCCTTCTCCGAGAGCAGTTGTTTCTTCTCCAGAGGCGTATCGCCTGGATCCGTTACAACATAAGATGCAAAGTAGATAACTTCCTCCAGCGAACGAGGCGACATATCAAGCGCCAGCCCCATTCGGCTGGGGATTCCCTTGAAATACCAGATATGCGATACCGGTGCCGCCAGCTCGATATGCCCCATCCGTTCACGGCGCACCTTGGCACGCGTTACTTCTACACCGCAGCGATCACAGACGACGCCTTTATAGCGGACGCGTTTGTACTTTCCACAGTGACATTCCCAGTCCTTCGTCGGTCCGAAGATCTTCTCGCAGAACAAGCCTTCCTTCTCCGGCTTTAGGGTGCGGTAGTTGATCGTCTCCGGCTTCTTCACCTCACCGCGCGACCAAGAGCGGATCTTGTCAGGAGATGCTAGACCGATTTTCATAAATTCGAAATTGTTGACGTCCGTCAAGGAGCAACCCTCCTCAAGATTGATCTAGGATTATAGGGAACGCTAAGGATCATTCAGCCCCTGCTTCAGCGCCTTCCAGATTCAAGTTGAGCTTGTCGCCGGAAGCATCTTCGTCATCATCGATTTCCTTCATGATGATCTCTTCTTCATCCTCACTGAGGATCTTCACATCCATGCCGAGGCTCTGCAGTTCCTTAATCAATACCTTGAACGATTCTGGAACGCCCGGTTCAGGGACGTTCTCGCCCTTGACGATGGCTTCGTAAGTTTTGACGCGTCCTACGACGTCATCAGACTTAACGGTAAGAATCTCTTGCAAGGTGTACGCTGCACCATAAGCTTCGAGCGCCCAAACCTCCATCTCACCGAAGCGCTGCCCGCCGAATTGGGCTTTACCGCCAAGCGGCTGCTGCGTAACGAGCGAGTATGGGCCAGTCGAACGTGCATGGATCTTATCGTCGACCATGTGTGCCAGCTTGAGCATATACATGACGCCCACGGTGACTTCACGTTCGAATGGTTCACCCGTTCTGCCGTCATAGAGGATGGTCTTGCCGTCGCGGCGCATGCCGGCCTCTTCCATCGTGTCGAAGACATCCTCCTCGTTCGCACCGTCGAAGACCGGCGTAGCGATGTGGATGCCGAGGAGTTTGGCGGCCATGCCGAGGTGAACCTCAAGCACCTGACCGATGTTCATACGCGACGGAACCCCCAGCGGGTTCAGGACAACCTCAACCGGCGTGCCATCCGGCAGGAACGGCATGTCTTCCTCAGGAAGAACGCGGGCGATAACCCCTTTGTTGCCGTGGCGTCCCGCCATCTTGTCGCCCTCTTGAATCTTGCGCTTCTGAGCGATGTAGACGCGGACGAGTTGGTTCACGCCCGGCGGCAATTCATCCCCGTTCTCCCGCGTGAACACCTTCACGTCGACAACGATGCCGGAAGTACCATGGGGCACCCGCAAGCTGGTATCCCGTACTTCACGCGCCTTCTCACCGAAGATCGCATGCAGGAGACGCTCTTCCGCCGTCAGTTCCGTTACTCCCTTAGGCGTAACCTTGCCGACAAGGATATCCCCAGCCCGGACTTCAGCGCCGATGCGGATGATGCCGCGCTCGTCCAGATTCTTCAGCGCGTCCTCACCGACGTTCGGAATGTCCCGCGTGATCTCTTCCGGTCCCAGTTTCGTATCACGGGCTTCAGACTCATACTCTTCGATATGGATCGAAGTGAAGACGTCCTCCCTCACCAGCTTCTCGCTGAGCAGGATCGCGTCCTCGTAGTTGTAACCTTCCCACGTCATGAAGGCGACGACGACGTTGCGGCCAAGAGCTAGTTCGCCCTGATCCGTAGACGGTCCGTCCGCCAGGATATCCCCTTTCTTCACGACGTCCCCGGCACGCACGATCGGACGCTGGTTAATGCATGTACCTTGGTTGGAGCGGATGAATTTCTGAAGTTTATACTTCGTAAGGTCGCCGGTGACAAGCTTGCCGTCTACCTCTTCCTGTCTTCTAAGCCAGATTTCGTTGCCTGTGACGCGCTCGATGATGCCGTCATGCTTCGCTACGATACACACGCCGGAGTCCTTAGCCACCCTATGCTCCATGCCGGTACCGATAAGCGGCGCTTCCGGACGCAGAAGCGGAACGGCTTGCCGCTGCATGTTCGCACCCATGAGCGCACGGTTCGAGTCGTCGTTCTCGAGGAACGGGATCAGCGCCGTAGCCACCGAGACGACCTGCTTCGGCGATACGTCCATGTAATCAACGCGATCACGAGGCATCGTTAAGATATTGTCGGACAACTTGTTGTAGCGGACGATGATGTTCTCATGCTTGAACGTTCCGTCCTCATTCAGCTCGGCGTTCGCTTGAGCGATGACATAGTTGTCCTCTTCATCCGCTGTCAGATAATCGATGATATCGGTAACCTTATGCGTCTCAGGATCGACACGACGATACGGCGCTTCGATGAAGCCGTACTCGTTCACCCGCGCATAAGTGGACAGCGAGTTGATCAGGCCGATGTTCGGACCTTCCGGCGTCTCGATCGGACACATGCGACCGTAGTGCGAGTTGTGTACGTCACGCACTTCGAAGCCCGCGCGCTCCCGCGTCAGACCGCCTGGACCAAGTGCGGAAAGACGGCGCTTGTTCGTCAGTTCCGCGAGCGGGTTCGTCTGATCCATGAACTGCGACAGCTGCGAACTGCCGAAGAACTCCTTGATCGAGGCGATCACCGGACGGATATTGATCAGCGCTTGCGGCGTGATCACATTCGCATCCTGAATCGACATCCGTTCACGAACGACGCGCTCCATCCGCGACAGACCGATGCGGAACTGGTTCTGCAGCAGCTCGCCTACAGAACGGATACGACGGTTGCCCAAATGGTCGATATCATCGATGCTTCCTACGCCGTGCAGCAGGTTAATAAAATAATTGATGGAGGATATAATATCTGCAGGCGTTATATGTTTAACTGACTTATCGACCAAGCCGTTGGAGATGATCGGGATCACTTTGCCGTCATCATTCGGCGAGTAGATACTAATCTTCTGCAAGGTGACCGCCGGATCGTCCAACACACCGTTGGCCATCGGATAGTCCTTGTAACCGACGTTCTTCTCTAGATGCGGCAGCAGTTGATCAAGCAGCCTGCGGTCGATGATCTGCCCCGCTTCCGCAAGAATCTCACCCGTCTCCGGATCAACCAAGGGTTCAGCCAGACGCTGGTTGAACAAGCGGTTCTTGATATGAAGCTTCTTGTTGATCTTATAACGACCTACAGCAGCCAGATCGTAGCGCTTCGGATCGAAGAAACGAGCGATCAATAAATTCTTGGCATTCTCCACCGTCGGCGGTTCGCCTGGACGCAGCCGCTCATAGATCTCCAGCAGCGCCTTCTCTGTGCTGTCTGTGTTATCTTTGTCAAGTGTGTTGCGGATGTACTCGTCATCACCCAGCAGGTCGATGATCTGCTCGTTCGTACTGAAGCCAAGTGCTCTCAGCAGTACGGTAACAGGAATCTTACGCGTGCGGTCGATCCTGACATAGATGATGTCCTTCGCATCCGTCTCTAGCTCCAGCCACGCACCGCGATTCGGAATCACCGTAGCGGTATAAGCGCGTTTCCCGTTCTTATCCACCTTGGTGCTGAAATAAACACTTGGGGAGCGTACAAGCTGACTGACGATTACACGTTCGGCACCGTTGATGATGAAGGTGCCAGTTTCTGTCATCAGCGGAAAATCGCCCATGAATACTTCTTGCTCTTTGACTTCGCCGGTTTCCTTATTGATCAGCCGAACTTTGACGCGCAAAGGGGCAGCGTAAGTCACATCGCGCTCCTTACACTCATCAACTGAGTATATCGGCTCACCCAGACTGTAATCGATGAATTCTAGGCTTAAGTTACCGGTGAAATCTTGGATCGGCGATATGTCCTGGAACATCTCGCGCAATCCATCCTTTAAGAACCATTCGTACGATTGCTGCTGGATCTCGATGAGATTAGGAACTTCCAGTACCTCTTTGATCCGCGCATAGCTTCTCCGCTGACGGCGACCGTACTGAACCAGATGATGACGTGCCAACTCACATCCACCCCTTATGCCATTTCATTACATTACATAAGAATAAACGATGATAGGCCTGCTGCCTCCTAAGGGAAGAGCAAGCTGTATCACCTTATCTCAAGAAATACGTCGTTCCATGCGAAACAGCGTACTTCTCAACTAACCATGTCAGATCCTGATCATACCGCTGCATCGTTCACCAAGTACCTGCACGGGCTGCATCAGCCCAGGCAGTCTGCGATGGATCAGATTACACTCAGCGGAAAACAGAAGAAATGCGGCGAACGATGGAACTGCGTGCGGTTCTTAGCGGTGAGATCACGACTATTCGGCGATTTGCGTCCAAGTGATGAATTAATGATTGCCAAACGATTCGTTGCAGGTTAAAATTCAATTAACGAATATCGACAAATTCACAGGACCAATCACCCATAGAATCTCTATCATGTAGACTTTCCTGAAAAATCGAACCTTATTCAAATTCGTGGAAGTTTTGCAGATGATGAAGAGCAAAAAATGGCTTGACGATCTCGCAAGGAACTCCGTTTTGGATATTCCGCTGTTCCCTAACATAACAAGCCGTTCGGGAAGCCGTGAGCAGCCTCGCAACCCGTGAAAATGTGACCTAGTTACATCTTCAAACACGCCAAGCTAGAGACACATATCCCATTTTATGCTGACATTTTATTATAATAACACATGATGAATCCTCCGTCAAACATTTCGTTGCTTCATCCGTGCTTCTCCATTTATGGAGAGGCTTTTTTGGTTGCGCGGAAGATCCGATACCCTTTATCCTTGGTGATTTCTTCGACAACTTCGTACAATTCTTGCAGCTTCTTGAACGCCGACGGAGCCCCCTGCTTCTTCTGAATGACCACCCACAGAGAACCTCCTTCTTTCAGATATTCGCGTGCGCCGTTGAAGATCGCATGCACCGTCTGCTTGCCGGCGCGAATCGGCGGATTCGTCAATACCGCATCATAATCCCGTTCCTCCACCGCCTCATATAGATCGCTGATCAACACACGAACATTCCTCACATCGTTCATAAGCGCATTCCGCTCTGCCAGCTCTACCGCCCGTTGATTGACATCGATCATCGTTACCCGATGGTTCGGATCGAGCTTTGCAGCCGCGATTCCGATCGGACCGTAGCCGCATCCGACATCCAGGATCTTCGCTCCCGGAGGGAACTCCATCGTCTCTATAAGCAGCCTGGTTCCGAAGTCGATATAATCGCGCGAGAATACGCCGGCATCCGTCGTAAAGCTCATCTCCATCCCCCGCAGCATCGTCTTGATGCTCTGCTCATGATGTTCAGAAGCCGGCTCGCTGGTGTAATAGTGATCCGTCATCTCTGCCGTCACCGCCTCTTATCATGTATAAAAAGGAGCTGTTCCAACGGGTAGTATACCCATTATGAAACAGCCCCTTTCAACATGCAATTCTCAAGCTTATTTCAATTCAACTGTAGCGCCAGCTTCTTCAAGCTTGCTCTTGATTTCTTCAGCTTCTTCCTTGCTGACGTTCTCCTTAATTGGCTTCGGAACATTGTCAACAAGCTCTTTTGCTTCCTTCAGGCCGAGACCCGTGATCTCACGAACAACTTTGATCACATTGATCTTCGAGCCGCCAGCGTTAGCAAGTACTACACTGAATTCAGTTTGTTCAGCAGCTGCTTCGCCGCCTGCAGCAGCACCGCCTACAACAGCTACAGGAGCAGCAGCGGTTACGCCAAATTCTTCTTCGATCGCTTTGACCAGGTCGTTCAGTTCAAGAACAGTCATGCCTTTGATGGCTTCAATAATTTGTTCTTTCGTCATCTTTTCATATCCTCCATTATTCATATTGTTATACGTTCAAAATTATCTATTCTGCATCGATCATGCGGATCGAGCTTGAACTTCAAGTCGGACATTAAGCTTCTGCAGCTTCGCCCTCTTGTTTCTGATCGCTGACTGCTTTAACTGCAAGCGCGAAGTTGCGCATAGGAGCTTGCAGCACGCTGAGCAGCATGGACAGCAGACCTTCGCGGGACGGCAGATTGGCCAGAGCCTTCAGCTCATCCACACCTACAACCTTCCCGTCAACGATACCGCCCTTGATCTTCAGATTCTCGTTGCTCTTAGCGAATTCATTCAGAATCTTCGCAGGAGCAACCGAATCTTCCTTGCTGAACGCAATCGCAGTAGGTCCTACGAAATGCTCATTCAGCTCAGGGAAGTCAGCTGCTTCGGACGCACGGCGGCACAGTGTGTTCTTCAATACTCGGAACTCAATGCCGGCTTCGCGCAGCTTCTTGCGAAGTTCCGTTACATCTGCTACCGTCAAGCCGCGGTAGTCGGTAATGACTGTACTAGCGCTCTCCTTGAACTTCTCAGTCAGTTCGGCAACCAGCGCTTGTTTCTTCTCGAGCACCTTAGCACTAGGCATCGTTACACCTCCTGGTAGACATAATAAAAGCCTCCGCAGACATACGAAGGCAGGATCGAAGGCATACGGACTCCCATATATAGTCCATATCCTCTTCATTCGCTACCTCGGCGGGATATTAAGCCTTGTTCTGTACAAGGCACCTGCTGTCTACGGCACAAGCTATTCGATTGGTTGATCTAATTAACGGATCGCTGCAGCGTCAACACGCACGCTGGGTCCCATCGTCGACGAAAGAGCGATGTTCTTCAGGTATACACCCTTAGCAGCGGCAGGCTTCGCGCGGTTAACCGCATCGACCAATGCACGGAAGTTCTCTACCAGCTTCTCCGTTTCGAAGGATACCTTGCCGATCGGTGCGTGGATCTGTCCGGCTTTGTCCAGTCTAAACTCGATCTTACCGGCTTTGATCTCTTGCACAGCTTTGGCAACATCCATCGTAACCGTACCGGCTTTCGGGTTCGGCATAAGGCCTTTACCACCCAGGATCCGGCCGAGCTTACCCACTTCACCCATCATGTCAGGAGTAGCTACGCACACATCAAACTCAAGCCAACCTTGTTGGATCTTGTTGATCATGTCCGTATCTCCTACATAATCAGCGCCGGCCGCTTCCGCTTCCTTCGCCTTTTCGCCCTTGGCGAACACGAGGACGCGCTGCACCTTACCGGTACCGTGCGGCAATACAACCACGCCGCGAACAGCTTGATCCTGCTTCTTGGAATCAACACCCAGGCGAATGGCTACTTCGACGGTTTCGTCGAACTTAGCAGACGCCATTTTCTTCACAAGCTCTACTGCTTCTTCCGGTGTATAAAGCTTATCTCTATCCACCAGCTTGGCAGCTTCTTGATATTTTTTGCCTCTTTTGGCCATGTTGTTCAGTTCCTCCTTAGTGGTGTTAGCGGATAATCCTCCCACATGCTTTCAACATCGATTAGTCTTCGATCGTGATGCCCATGCTGCGGGCTGTACCCTCAACCATACGCATCGCAGCTTCAACGGACGCTGCATTCAGATCGGGCATCTTCATCTCGGCGATCTCACGTACTTTATCCCGTTTAACAACGGCTACTTTGTTACGGTTCGGTTCACCGGAACCCTTCTCGATTCCAGCCGCTTTGCGCAGAAGATCTGCTGCAGGCGGAGTCTTCGTAACGAAAGTGAAGGAACGATCCTCAAATACCGTGAGTTCCACCGGAATCACAAAACCCGTTTGATCTGCTGTCCGGGCATTGAATTCTTTACAGAACGCCATGATGTTGACGCCTGCTTGACCGAGCGCCGGACCTACCGGAGGCGCAGGGGTTGCTTTACCAGCCGGAATTTGCAGTTTGACGACTTTGATAACCTTTTTTGCCATGCGTAACACCTCCTTGCCCGTAATGTGGTAGAACGGGACGATGCCCTCCCACGAATGAAGGTCTATCCAGTGAATAGACCTTAGCAGAAACCTATATCTTCTCCACTTGAGTGAAATCTAACTCAAGCGGGGTTTCCCGGCCAAACATGTTGACATGTACCTTGACCTTACTCTTCTCTGGTATGATCTCCTCAATCGAGCCGACAAAGTTCGCAAAAGGTCCAACCTTGATGCGTACATTCTCCTTAAGTTCAAAATCGATCACCGGTTTCGGATCCTCGATTCCCATGTGCCGCAGAATCTCTTCCGCTTCTTCCGGGCGCAGCGGAATCGGTTTAGAACCAGATCCCGTCGAACCAACGAACCCCGTTACGCCTGGCGTATTGCGCACAACATACCAGGAGTCATCCGTCTGGATCATCTCCACGAGGACATAACCAGGATATACCTTCCGCTTGAAACTTTCTTCCTGCCGTCTTTGTTCACGATCTCTTCTTCCATCGGAACGACGACGCGGAAGATCTTATCCCCCATATTCATGGATTCTACGCGCTTCTCAAGATTGGCCTTCACCTTATTCTCATAACCAGAATAGGTATGCACGACATACCATTGTTTTTCCATATTATCGGTCACCTTCGGCTCGTTATTCCAGTATCAAGCGCAACAACCACGAGATGATCAGGTCGATAACGTAGAAGTATACTGCCACGAAGAGTACAGTGCCCAGCACGACAAGCGTGTAACTGATCAACTCTTTTCGTGACGGCCACTTCACCTTGCGCAGTTCAGCCCAGCTGTCTCCGAAGAAGGAGAATGTGGACTTGAAGCCGCGCTTCAGCTTTCCTAAAAACGCCACGGTTGACACCTCCGACTAATTACCGTGTTTCCCGATGAATTGTATGCTGATTGCAGAACTTGCAATGCTTTCTCAGCTCCATGCGGTCCGGGTGAGTACGCTTGTTCTTGTTAGTCGTATAATTTCTTTGCTTGCATACCGTACACGCTAGAGTTACGATAACCCGCATGCTGCACACCTCCTGTGACTACGAAACTCCATCATTGCAGTTTATCTCAAATCGTCCTGCGAGACAATTTTTGACGGTTACCTACAGTACTATATCATAATCGCGAATCACGGTCAACATAGAAATGTTAACCAGCATCGGGTACTCAGCCCTATTATTCTCTCAAGAAACCAGCTTTAAACGTTCCTTTGACTTTTTGACGGGAGCCAAGTCAAGATGCAACAAAATCCTCAGGCATGCGCCTAAGGATTCGTCCGGTCATCATCAGCACCCTGATCGTGCTTATGCTCATAATATAGGCTCCACCTTGCAGCATGTGGATCTGAAATGCTGGGATAGTTATACACAGCTTTCTCCAAGGAAGCCGCTTGATGCTCAATATACAGGATATAAGAAATAATCGAACCACAAAAATATCAATCCTGTAACCGCCATCACTTTAGGTTGTCTGGCTCTTATCATTCAAGTCCTGAACCCCCGCAGAACGAATAAGCATCAGCCTGTTGATCACAATACCAACGGGACCCCCAACATCATACAACATGAGACCAACGACCGCTGAAGACATGTTAATCCGCGGTATTACGGACTTCCAGATAGCGTTCCAACTTCCGCTTGACCCGCTGCAGGGCGTTGTCAATCGACTTCACGTGACGATCCAGATCCTCGGAGATCTCTTGATAGGATCTGCCATCCAGATAAAGCATCAGCACCTTGCGCTCTAAGTCGCTCAGCACTTCGCTCATCTTGTCTTCCAAACCGCTGAATTCCTCTTTGTTGATCATCAATTCTTCAGGATCTTGCACCCGTGATCCGCCTATGACATCCAACAGCGTTCGATCCGAGTCTTCGTCATAGATCGGCTTGTCCAATGAAACATAGGAATTAAGAGGAATATGTTTCTGCCGGGTCGCTGTCTTAATCGCGGTTATGATCTGTCTGGTAATGCAGAGTTCTGCGAATGCCTTAAACGAGGTCAGCTTGTCTCCTCGATAGTCGCGGATCGACTTATACAAGCCGATCATGCCTTCTTGTATAATATCCTCGCGATCAGCACCAACAAGGAAATAGGAGCGAGCTTTCGCGCGAACGAAATTCCGGTACTTGTTAATCAAGTACTCGAGCGCTTCGCTGTCGCCTTCACGAACTGATTCAACAAGCTCCTCATCCGCCAAAGAATCATAATCGCGTCCCCGTTCATTGAGGTCGGTAATCACTCCATATCCCTCCGAGAGCCTATCACTTAAGCTATATTGCCTTGAAGATATGAATAAGTATACATGATGTCGCAAAATATCGTCAACCTAAACCGCCCATTAGTCCTAGATTTCGATGGGGTTTATCAGGTTATGTAAATTCGTGGTTCTATTTACCTCTGCGCCATCTTTCAAGGATGTGGTGAATATCGCCGCTGAGCCGGCTTTCCAATGAGTTCGCCGGCTGGCTGATGGACTGTTCCAGACGCTTGCGAACCTCGCTGCGCGAGGTCTCCAGCTCAATCAACAACTCCCTGGCCGACATACGCAGTCCTCCTTGAGCGAAGGCCACGTGCTGCTCTGTATAATCCGATGTTGCGACGATGATATTGCGCTTCCTCCGCTGCAGATCCTTCACCAGACGTTCTATGCATTCATCAGCGGTTTCCTTCTCCTTCGTATAGATGATCTCAAGACGATGCTGCTGATAGCTGGCTCCGAGACCCGGCACTTTGTAGGCATCGAATACGAGGATGACGCGTCTGCCGCTGAAGCCGCTGTAATCGGCCAGCAGCTCGATCAAGCGATCCCGCGCCTCCTCGAGATTCTCATCCTTGAGCTGCATGAGCTCCGGCCATGCGCCGATCATATTGTAGCCGTCAACGATCAGTACTTCTTCCATACGCACCAGCGCCTCTATGCTCTTGCCGCCCGTTGTCGTACCGCCTCATACAACAAGATACCAGCAGCCACCGATGCATTCAATGATTGAATTCGGCCGAGCAGGGGCAGCTTCACCAGGAAGTCGCACTTCTCCCTGACCAAGCGGCTCAAACCGCGGCCTTCACTGCCGATGACGATAGCTAGCGGCCCTGTCAGATCCGCTTCGTAGACGCTTCTCTCTGCGGCCGCATCCGCACCGGCGATCCACACCCCGCGCTGTTTCAGCATATCTATGGTCTGCGAGAGATTGCTTACGCGGGCGACGGGCACATATTCGACGGCGCCGGCGGAGATTTTGGCCACGACGGCTGTGATCCCGGCTGACCGCCTTCTTGGGATGACGACGCCGTGCGCTCCCGCACATTCCACCGTGCGCAGGATGGAACCGAGATTATGCGGGTCTTCGATCTCATCCAGGATGACGAAGAACGGCGCTTCATCCCTTTCTTCCGCCAGCGAGAAGAGGTCCTCGATATCCGCATATTGATGAGGTGCTGCCTGAGCTGCCACCCCTTGATGCCGGATGTTCTTATCCGCGAACATCTGATCCAGCTTGCGGCGGTCGACGAATTGATAGATCACGCCTGACGCCTTCGCAGCATCGATCACCGGCTGGATGAGGTGCGGGCTTGAGCCTTGAGCGATCCAGATCTTGTTGATCGTGCGCCCCGAACGAAGCGCTTCTAATACGGCATGCTTGCCTGCGATCATCTCTTCCATGCTAATCCTCCTTGCCAGGAACCTGAGGCGAAGCGGCTTCTGTCTGGGCGACAGCCTGCAGCGCCAGGTCCATAATCTGAGCTAGTCGAGCTTCATTTTTGGTATAGTACAGGTATCCAATCAAGCATTCAAATGCCGTGCTCTGCTTATAATCCGCGATATCCGCATTCTTCGGGATCGTTCCGGATTTGGCGTTGCGTCCGCGTCTGACGATATCCGCTTCTTGCTCCGTCAGCTCAGGCAGCAAGTGCCGGAGCGCCTTCGCCTGCGCCTTGGCCGATACATATGAGGACGATCTCTGATGCAGAACATGCGGACGATGATTCAGCTGGGCCAGAACATATTGTCGAACATAAACCTCATATACGGCATCGCCGATATAGGCGAGCGCCAGAGGACTGAGTTCCTCCGGCGGATAAGCGGGTTCTCTATACAGTTTAAGCAGCAGGGATTCATCCAGCGTTTCCTTCATCCGCGGTTCGCTTCCTTTCTGTAAACGCAGCCGAGACAGCGCTCATCTTCTTCTCCAACGCACGCCCTGCGGCGTATCCTCCAGGATGATGCCGCGCTCTTGCAGCATATCGCGGATCTCGTCGGCCCGTTTCCAATTCTTCGCCTTGCGCGCTTCTGTCCGCTCTGCGATCAAGCGCTCGATTTCTTCATCCAACAACTCTTCTTCCGCCGCGTCATCCCTTAGGATGCCCAGGACGTCATTCAGTTCATTATAGGCTTGCAGCAGCAGTTCCAACTGTCTGCGATCCACAGCCTCCTGCTGCAGGAGCTGGTTCGACAGGCTGACGAGCTCGAATACCGCGCTGAGGGCATCCGGTGTATTGAAGTCATCGCTCATCTTCTGATCGAAACGCTCTATGATCGCGGCCGTTTCCCGCTCCAGCTGCTGGATCTCCTGTTCCTCGGCGATCGGGATCTGCAAGCGGGATACCGTCTGCAAGCGGTGCTTGAGGTTTGTAACGCTGTTCTCGATTCTGGCCACGGCGCCTTCCGCTTGCGCAATCGCTTCATCGCTGAAGTTCAGCGGATTGCGATAGTGCGTCGAGAGCATGAAGAATCGCACCACGTTCGGCCGCACCCGCTTCAGCAGTTCCTTCACATTGATGCCGTTGCCGAGGGATTTGGACATTTTCTCGTTATTGATGTTAATGTAGCCGTTATGCATCCAATAGCGTGCGAAGGTGCGTCCGTGGAGCCCCTCCGACTGGGCGATCTCGCATTCATGATGGGGGAACTGCAGGTCCTGCCCGCCCCCGTGGATATCGATCGTCTCGCCAAGGTATTTCTTGGCCATCGCCGAGCATTCGATATGCCATCCCGGGCGCCCTTCGCCCCACGGGCTGTCCCATCGAATCTCGCCGGGCTTGGCCGCTTTCCACAGCACGAAGTCCCGCGGATCCGCTTTGCGCTCATCGACTTCGATGCGGATGCCGTATTGCAGCTCTTCGAGATTCTGATGGGAGAGCTTGCCGTATTCGGGGAACTTCGCCGTGCGGAAGTACACATCCCCGCCGCTCTCGTAGGCTAGATCCTGGTCGATTAAGCCTTGGATGAAATCGATGATCTCCTTCATGTTCTCCGTCACCCGAGGATGAACTGTTGCCCGCCGGATGCCGAGAGCCTCTGCATCCTCGAAGTAGGCAGCGATATAGGTGTCGGCGATCTCAGGCACGGACATACCGGTCTCCTCAGACTTGCGGATCAGTTTATCATCAACGTCGGTGAAGTTCACGATATAGCGAACCTCATACCCGCGCCGCTCAAGATACCGGCGCACGACATCGAAGAAGATGAGCGGCCTCGCATTGCCGATATGGATATAGTCATATACCGTCGGTCCGCAGACATACATGCGCACCTTGTTCGCTTCATAGGGTTCGAATGTTTTCTTCTTCCTCGTCAGCGAATTATAGATCTTAATGGTCATTAGTCATCTTACCTCCGTCATCGTTGCCCTTTATCTCTTGCAATCGTCTGATCTCATCCTTGAGTTCTGCCACCTGCCGCTGCAGGTCCTTGATCGTATCCGCTAAGGGGTCACGCAGATTGCCGTGATCCAAGGGATCCACACGCTCGCCGTTCAACCGCACCACACGCCCCGGGATGCCCACGACGGTGCTGTTCGGCGGCACCTCTTGCAGTACAACGGCATTGGAACCGATCCGTGAATGGTCGCCGACCTTGAAGGAACCCAGAACCTTGGCGCCGGATGCGATCACCACATTATTGCCGATGGTCGGATGCCTCTTGCCCTTCTCCTTGCCGGTACCGCCAAGCGTCACGCCTTGGAAGATGATCACGTCATCCCCGATCTCACAAGTTTCCCCGATGACGACGCCCATGCCGTGGTCGATGAATAATCTTCTGCCGATCTTCGCTCCGGGATGGATCTCGATGCCTGTGAAGAAACGGCTGATCTGCGAGATGATCCTGGCTATGGTATACATTCTCTTCTTATAAAACCAATGTGCGATGCGATGAGCCCAGATCGCATGCAAACCCGAGTAAGTGAAGACAACCTCGAACCAGTTGCGCGCTGCCGGGTCGTTGTCGAATACGGCTTGGATATCTTCACGAATCCTGCGAAACATAGCGTGTCACCTTCTTGCACTTCATAATATGGGGATGATGACGACGGCCTTGTCTATTCATTCCGTCCATACAGATCTCCATGGAGTCCGCTGATATCTATATTACGACAAAAAAATCTCTGCAGCTTCACGCTGCAGAGACGATCTAACCGCGGTTCCACCCTGCTTGAGAGGCAAGACCAGCCGCAGCCGGACTTCCTTCTCCGCTCTTCGTTCGTAACATGAACGATTCGTCCGCCTCTACTGGGACAAGCACGGCGGTCGATCTGCGAATCATCCATCGAGGGCTAAACCATGAATAGTCCATCAATGATCCGCGAGCGATCGAATCCTCGCTGCCCGGTCCTTTCGAAGCGGAGGCTCACAGGTGCATTTCCTTGAGGCGGGAATGGATAACTCTCAGCCGGAACCGCTGGTTCCGATTATCCTCTCTGCGATTCGCCGCATTCAAGTACTCTCCTGATCCTAGCCTATAGCCATATGGGATCGATATCCTAGATATTCGCGGATATCGATGCTGTCGCCAACAGTATATCGAAAATCGATCGCGCTGACAATCCTCAGCGCCTATGCTCGGCTTCCCGCAGCATCCGCCCGGTACACTCCATCGCGATTCAAGGCTGATCAATGCGTATTGAGGTACTGCTGCAGGCGCTTGATCACCCGTGACTTGCCGAGCAGATAGATCGTCTTGTTCAGATCCGGTCCGTGATTCTGTCCGGTTAATATGACGCGAATCGGCATGAACAATTGCTTGCCTCTGTACCCGGTTTCCTTCTGCACCGCCTTGATCATCGCAGCCGCGCTTTCGGCGGTGAATTCCTCGGCTGCTTGTACCTGCGCGAGCAGCGCCGCTGCAACTTCCTTGACATGCGGCTCTGAGGCAACAGCTTCAGCCTCCGCTTCGAACTTCACTTCCTGCCGATAGAACAGCTCGGTCAGTTCCACGATATCGGAGGCCGCGCGCATCCGATCCTGATACAGAGAGACCAGTTCGCGCACATAGGCCAGCTCCGTCTCGCTCGGCGCCTCGCTGATCCGGCCCGCCTTCTGCAAGTGAGGCAGCGCCAGGTTCAAGACACGGTCTAAATCCGCTTGCTTCATATAGGTATTGTTCATCCAAGCCAGCTTCTCCGTATCGAACACCGCCGGGCTCTTATTGATGCGATCGAGGGTGAACTGCTGCTCCAGCTCCGCTAAGCTGAAGATCTCCTCTTCTCCCTCCGGCGACCAGCCGAGCAAAGCGATGAAGTTCACAACCGCTTCAGGCAAATAGCCTAAGTCCTTATACTGCTCGACGAACTGGATGATCGACTCGTCGCGCTTGCTCATCTTCTTGCGCTCCTGGTTCAAGATGAGCGAGATATGAGCGAACTCAGGCGGTTCCCAGCCAAAAGCCTGATACAACAGCATCTGCCGCGGCGTATTCGACAGGTGCTCCTCCCCGCGGATCACATGGGAGATCTTCATCGTGTGGTCGTCGATGACGCAGGCGAAATTATACATCGGGATGCCGTCTGCACGCACGATGATAAAATCACCGATGCCGTTCGTCTCGAATTCCACTTGTCCCCGCACATGATCCTCGATCTTGATGATCTGATCCTTGGGCACCAAGAACCGCACCGTCGGCTTGCGGCCTTCGGCGCGCAGCTTCGCTTTGTCCGCTTCGCTCAGATTGCGGCAGCGGCCGCTGTACATCGGCGTCTCGCCGCGCGCTTCCTGCTCCGCACGCTCCGCCGCAATCTCCTCTTCCGTACAGAAGCATTCATAAGCTGCGCCCCGCTCCATGAGCTCTTTGACGTACTGCTGATACAGGTGCAGGCGTTCCGTCTGCCGATACGGGCCGTAATCGCCGCCTGCTCCTACACCTTCATCCCACTCGATGCCCAGCCAGCGAAGGCCTTCCATCTGCTTCTCTTCCGCATCTGCCACATGCCTCGTCTGGTCCGTATCCTCGATGCGCAGGATGAACGTCCCGTTGTTCTTGCGGGCGAACAGATAGTTAAACAGCGCCGTCCTCGCACCGCCGATATGCAGCTGGCCTGTCGGGCTGGGCGCATAACGTACACGCACTTGTTGATTCGTCAACTCTGACCCCTCCGAGCTCTAGGATAAAGACTATATCATGCCCCAAAATATATCCATCATGATAGCATATCCTTCTTAACCAGACAAACAACGGCCTGCGCCGCAATGCCCTCGCCGCGCCCCGTAAAACCTAACTTCTCCGTTGTCGTCGCCTTGATATTGATGCGCTCCGGCTCACTGCTTAAGAGCTCCGTGATCCGCTTGCGCATCTGCGGGATATACGGCGCCATCTTAGGCGCCTGGGCGATGATCGTCCCATCCAGATTGCCCAGCGTGTAACCGCGCTCCTCCGCCATCTCCCACACCCGCTTCAGAAGCACAGCGCTGTCGGCGTCCTTGTAAGCCGTATCCGTATCGGGAAAATGCGTGCCGATATCCCCGAGCCCAAGCGCCCCGAGGATCGCATCCGTGATCGCATGCAGCAGCACATCTGCATCCGAATGCCCGGCAAGTCCCCGTTCATAGGGTATGGTGACGCCGCCGATGATGCAGGGACGTCCTTCCGCAAAGGCGTGAACATCGAAGCCGTGACCGATTCGCAGCATATTCATCCTCCTCTCCCTTCTCTGGATTCCATCATTCATAGATGCCACACTATCACTTTCAACTAGCGCTTACTGACGCTCAAGATAATGCTCCGCCCACTCCAGATCCTCCGGTGTCGTGATCTTGATGTTGTTATAATCCCCCATGATGATCTTCACCGGATGACCCAAACGCTCCACCAAGGATGCATCGTCCGTGCCGATGAAGCCGTCCCGGCCGGCTTGCTTATAAGCCTTTAGCAGCAGAGAAATGCGAAAAGCTTGCGGCGTCTGAACAGCCCACAAGCTTTGCCGGTCGGGGGTCGTCTGTACGACCCCGTCCGCACCGACGATCTTAATCGTATCTTTAACTGGAACTGCCGGCACAGCAGCGCCGCAGCGCGCTGCTTCTTCCCCCGCAGCCGAGATCATCCCATGGGTGACGAAAGGCCTCACTGCATCGTGGACGAAGACGAGATCCACTTCATCCCGCAGCGTCTCCAGCCCTCGCAGCACCGAATGCTGCCGCTCCGCTCCCCCGGAGACGATGTGTCGGATCTTGCCAAGTCCATGCTGCTCTGCCATCTCCCGGACCATGGGCTCGTCCCCGCTGGGAACGACCACTGTGATCGCGGCGATCTCGGGATGCGAAGCAAAGACGGACAGGGTATGGATCAATATCGGTTTGCCGGCCAGCGGCAAATACTGTTTGCTAATTGACGAACGCATGCGGGAACCTTGTCCCGCAGCGACGATCACCGCTCCCATCTTCATCTTGATAAGTCCCCTCTTACTGGCCATAACGATTCTGTCGCCCTAAACTGCGACTTTTTTTATCATACCTGTTTTACAGGGCTTTTTCCAATAATTTCGGTTTAGCGAAGATCATCCTGCCCGCTGAGGTCTGCAGTACGCTCGTCACAAGCACTTCGATATTCATGCCGATATAGTCGCGGCCGCCTTCGACGACGATCATCGTGCCGTCATCGAGATAGGCGACGCCTTGTCCGTGCTCCTTCCCATCCTTGATCACCTGCACCAGGATCTCTTCTCCCGGCAGGACGACCGGTTTCACCGCGTTGGCCAGATCATTGATATTCAAGACGGATACGCCTTGCAATTCGCAGACTTTGTTAAGGTTATAATCGTTGGTTACCACTTTCCCCTGCAGCACCTTAGCCAGCCGCACCAGCTTGCTGTCCACCTCGGAGATCTCTTCAAAATCCCCCTCATAGATCAGAACTTTTACGTCCAGCTCCTTCTGAATCTTGTTGAGGATGTCCAGCCCCCTGCGGCCGCGGTTGCGCTTGAGCAAATCGGAAGAATCCGCGATATGCTGCAGCTCTTCCAATACAAACTCCGGAATCACCATCGTTCCGTCAAGGAATCCGGTCTTGCAGATATCGGCGATCCTGCCGTCGATGATGACGCTCGTATCGAGAATCTTATGCTCATTCATCACCTTCTCAGGCGGCGCGCTATCTGCATCACGTTTCCCTGCAAACAACTCCTGGATCTGTTTCATCTTGATGAGCCCGATGCGGTAGCCGATGGTCGCCAATCCTGCAGCGCCGGCTAGCCAGATGATGCCCTGCGGTCCGCCGCCCAGCACGACCGAAGCCATCACCGCGATCAACAAGCCGACGAAGAGCCCCGCAAGTCCGATGAACAGACCCGTCACGGGAAGCTCAGAGATGCGCTGCTCCCACTGCTTCCACCGCTTTATTACGGCTTTGCTGATCACCGGCCCGGCGGTCAGCGCCGCCAACATACCGAAACCCATGAACCACCATACCTCACTCCGCCATTGATAGCTGCCGAATATGGTCTCTGCGTATCCGAATAAAGTGCCGTTTGATAACAAACTCAGTTGATAGCCGAACAGCCCTCCGATGACCAGAAGAGCGATTCGAACTTTCATAGACATGTTTTTCACCTCCTGCAAGCTTCATGACAACACTCCTCCTTACAATTATGAACCAAATCTCTGCAAGCTAATCCGTTAACTGCCATTTTTGTCTGGCAAATAAAAAAAGCATTTACTTCATCATGGGATGAAATAAATGCTTTTTATTCCGTGCGTTTATTCAGTCTTATGATTCCTAAATAGACCTTATTATCCTCATAGACACCCGTTAGATATGTCTGTCGATAAAGACTTGCTGCTGAATCCGCTTCAGTCCGTCTTTGATCGCCCGTGCCCGCACTTCACCGATGCCGTCGACCTCATCCAGCTCTTCGATCGTTGCCATGAGGATGTGCGGCAGATATTCGAAACGTCTGACAAGATTGGACACGATGAGCGAAGGCAAGCGGGGGATCTTGTGCATGATTCGGAAACCGCGGGGCGAGATCGGTTCATCCAGGACCGTGCCGCCGGCCGGATAACCGAGTAGACGGACGATCTGGCTGCTCTCCAACAGTTCATCGGAGGACAGTTTCCTGATGGCTGCTTGGATCTCCCGGATCTTCTCGTCGCTGTAATCGCGGCTGTAATCCTTGAGCAGCAGAACCGACTCCTGGTCGAGTCCGGCGACCAATTCCTCGAGCTGCATGCTAATCAAGCGCCCTTCACTGCCGAGCTCGTTGATATAGCGCTTGATCTCCGACTTCACGCGCAGCACCATCTCCAAGCGCTGGATCACGTTCGTCACATCCTGCAGCGTGACCAGTTCTTCAATCTCCGCCGCAGAGAGATTGATGAAGGCTTGATCCAGCACGGCTTTATTTTTCTCCAGGGTCTGGATTGCCTGGTTCGCCTTCGTCAAGATCACGCCGATATCCTTCAGCGAATATCGCAGATTGCCTTGATACAGCGTGATCACATTGCGCCGCTGCGAGATCGATACGACGAGCCGGCCGGTCTGCTTCGCTACCCGCTCCGCCGTACGATGTCTGATCCCCGTCTCCGTAGACGGAATCGATGAATCAGGGATCAGCTGGGTATTGGCATATAAAATCCGCTTAAGATCCTCGCTTAAGATGATCGCGCCGTCCATCTTGGCCAGCTCATACAGGTAGCTCGGACTGAAATCGCAGTTGATCGAGAACCCGCCGTCGACGATCTCCATCACTTCCGGACTATAGCCGACGACGATCAGGGCACCTGTTTTGGCGCGCAGAACATTCTCCAGCCCCTCGCGAAACGGTGTACCGGGCGCCACCAATTTCAGGAGGTCGCTCATCAGATCACGATTCTCTTCTTCTCTCATCGATTTATTCCCCCTCGCCTAATACAACGGCCAATGCTTCCTGTACCGTTTGTACTCCGATAACTTCTATGCCCTTGGGGGGCTGCCACCCTTTGAGGCTCTTCTGCGGAACGATCACCCTACGAAAGCCCAGCTTCTCCGCCTCTTTCACGCGCTGTTCGACTCGCGACACTGCGCGCACCTCACCGGTTAGACCGACCTCGCCGAAGACCACATCGCCGGAATCCGCCGGTATATCGCGGAAGCTGGATACAAGGCTGATAGCGATCGCCAGGTCGACGGCCGGCTCATCCAGCTTCAGACCGCCCGCCACATTGATATAAGCATCGTAATGCTGCATATACAGACCCAGGCGTTTCTCCAGCACCGCCATGATCAAGACCAGACGGTTATGATCGACGCCCGTTGCCGTGCGGCGCGGACTTGGGAAGGAGGTCTTCGCAACCAGCGCTTGCAGTTCAACGAGCACTGGGCGGGTGCCCTCCATGCTGGCGACGACAACGGAACCGGACACTCCTCGAGGTCTCTCCGACAGGAAGATCTCGCTCGGGTTCACGACTTCTCGCAGCCCCGATTCGCTCATCTCGAAGATCCCCATCTCATTGGTCGAACCGAAACGGTTCTTCACGGCGCGCAGCATGCGATAGGTATGATGTCTGTCCCCCTCAAAATAAAGCACCGTATCCACCATATGTTCCAATAGGCGCGGACCTGCGATCGCCCCTTCCTTCGTGACATGACCGACCAGGATCGTAGCGATGCCGCTTACTTTAGCGATGCGCATAAAGTGACTTGTACATTCGCGTACTTGCGAGACGCTGCCCGGCGCAGATTCCAATTGCGGCAAGTAGACGGTCTGGATCGAGTCTACGATGAGCAGATCAGGCTTAAGCTCATCGATCGATGCCTGCATCAGCTCCAGATCCGTCTCACAAAGCACGTAGAGGTTCGGCGATGAGATTCCCAGCCGATCTGCCCGCAGCTTCGTCTGTCTCGCGGACTCCTCACCGGATATATACAGCACTTTAAGTCCCTGCTCTGCAAGCATATGCGAAGTTTGCAGCAAGAGCGTGGACTTGCCGATTCCGGGATCACCGCCGACCAGGGTAAGCGACCCCGGAACGATCCCTCCGCCGAGCACGCGGTCCAGTTCAACGATCTTGGTGCGGATTCGCGGATCGCTTGCGCTCTCTACTTCGTGAATCGGCCGCGGTTTCTCCTGAACGGGAATCGCGGCGTTTCGCCCGCCGAGCCCTCCTCTGCGCTTGCCAGCTCGTTCGACATGTTCTGTCATCGTATTCCAGGCATGACAGCCCGGGCATTTCCCCATCCACTTTGGCGTTTCATACCCGCACTCATTACAGACAAATTTCGATTTTATTTTGCTCATTCTTATGTATTCTCCGTAGTTTGGCCATCATTCTTCACCGATTTACTTCGATATAAATAAACATATCTCTTTTCAAAGTTTATCATGTGGGAAGCGAACTGAAAAGTGCCCCCATATGAAAATAAGCGGGACAGCCGCTGATCGCTGTCCCGCATCCATGTTCGGTCCTGCTATGCTCCGTCTTTATGTTGTCATGCTGGGCTGTTTCTTCGTTACGGTGAGTTCTCCGTTCTGCTCATCGATGATCAGGTCGTCACCCCGCTGAATCTCACCGCGCAGCAGCGCTTCGGACAGCCGATCCTCGATATGCTTCTGGATTGTGCGGCGCAGCGGACGCGCTCCGTATGTCGGATCAAATCCTTCCTTCGCAAGGAACTTCTTCGCAGCATCCGTCAGTTCGAAGTCGACCTCTTGCTCCAGCAGACGTTTGCGCAGATCTTCCGCCATAAGCGTGACGATCCGAGCGATATGCTCCTCGCCAAGCGGATGGAAGACGATCGTCTCATCGATCCGGTTCAAGAACTCCGGCCGGAAATTGCGCTTGAGCTCTGACAAGACGCGGTCTTTCATCGCGTTGTAATCCCGCTCGCGGTCGTCCCCTGCCGTAAAGCCAAGGGTCGAATTCTTGCGGATCATCTCCGCGCCGACGTTCGAAGTCATGATGATCAGCGTGTTGCGGAAATCGACGACGCGGCCTTTGGAGTCGGTCAGCCGGCCGTCCTCCAGCACTTGCAGCAGGATGTTGAAGACTTCAGGGTGTGCTTTCTCGATTTCGTCCAAGAGGACGACCGAATATGGCTTACGGCGAACCTTCTCCGTCAGCTGTCCGCCTTCTTCATAACCGACATATCCCGGAGGCGCACCGATAAGACGGGAAGTCGAATGTTTCTCCATGTACTCGGACATATCGATGCGAATCACAGAATTCTCGTCCCCGAACAGCGCTTCCGCCAGTGCGCGGGCGAGCTCCGTCTTCCCGACGCCGGTCGGCCCGAGGAAGATGAACGAACCCATCGGACGCTTCGGATCCTTCAGTCCCGCACGCGAACGACGAATGGCGCGGGCGACGGCCTTCACCGCTTCTTCCTGACCGATGACGCGCTTATGCAGGATTTCCTCCATCTTAAGCAGGCGTTCAGTCTCTTCTTCTTGCAATTTTACGACCGGGATTCCCGTCCAGTTCGCAACGACCTGAGCGATATCGTCCGGCGTCACTTCCGAATCTGTGCGGCCTTGTTTTTCCTTCCATGCATTCTTCGTTGCCTCGAGCTCTTCCCGCATCTTCTGTTCGCTGTCTCTAAGCGCCGCTGCCTTCTCGAACTCCTGGCTTTGCACGGCGGCGTCCTTCTCCTTGCGGAGTTCTTCGAGCTTGCGCTCCAGCTCCTTCAAGTTCGGAGGAATCGTATAGGATTGCAGACGCACCTTCGAGCAGGCCTCATCGATCAAGTCGATCGCCTTATCCGGCAGGAAGCGATCCGTGATATAGCGGTCGGACAGTTTTACCGCTTGTTCGATCGCCTCATCCGTGATCTTCACGCGGTGATGCGCTTCATAACGGTCGCGCAGTCCATGCAGGATCTGAATGGCTTCCTCCGGCGACGGCTCATCGACCATGATCGGCTGGAAGCGGCGTTCGAGAGCAGCGTCTTTCTCAATATATTTGCGGTATTCGTCCAGAGTCGTCGCACCGATGCACTGCAGCTCACCGCGGGCCAGGGACGGCTTCAGGATGTTGGAGGCATCGATGGCTCCTTCGGCTCCGCCGGCACCGATCAATGTATGCAGTTCGTCGATGAACAGGATGACGTTGCCGGCTTGGCGAATCTCATCCATGATCTTCTTCAAGCGATCTTCAAACTCTCCGCGGTACTTCGTTCCTGCCACGACCGATCCCATATCGAGGGTCATGACCCGCTTATCGCGCAGCGTCTCCGGAATCTCATTGTTCACGATCCTCTGGGCTAAGCCTTCAGCGATCGCTGTCTTACCAACACCGGGCTCACCGATCAGCACCGGGTTGTTCTTCGTACGGCGGCTGAGCACCTGGATGACGCGCTCGATCTCCTTCTCACGACCGATTACCGGATCCAAGCTGTTCTCCTTGGCCGCCGCTGTCAGATCGCGCGCCAGACTATCCAAGGTCGGCGTGCTCACGTTCGTCGGCGTGCTGCTGGAAGATGGCATGGACTCGCTGCTGCCCAGCAGCTGCAGCACTTGTTGACGTGCTTTGTTCAAGTTGATGCCGAGGTTGTTCAAGACGCGTGCTGCAACGCCCTCTCCCTCACGGATGAGTCCAAGCAGGATGTGCTCCGTTCCTACATAGGTATGACCCAGCTTACGCGCCTCATCCATGGACAGCTCGATCACCTTCTTAGCGCGGGGCGTATAAGCGAGGTTCGCCTGCTGCTCTTGGCCGCGGCCGATCAGGGCTTCCACTTCATCCTGGATCTTCTCTAAACCGAGTCCCAGTGAGATCAGCGCCTTCGCAGCAATGCCTTCTCCTTCTCGAATCAACCCGAGCAGGATATGTTCTGTTCCGATATTATTATGGCCAAGCCTTACGGCTTCTTCTTGGGCTAATGCGAGCACCTTCTGTGCGCGTTCCGTAAATCTGCCAAACATCATCTAACCTACACCTCCGCATGCTTGTTATTCGTATTATATTCAACTAATCCACTCACTTCCAATGAGCGATCCCATCCACATCTTACATCTGGATTATATATCTGTATCTTACATCTTATACATGTTCATTACACATCTTCATCAAACAGCTTCATCAGCTTCATCTTATATTTGCATCTTAATCGCATCTAATGATCATGCATCCTGATCATGAGGATTTAAGTCGCGAGCGAATCAACTCTGCCCTGCGGACATCGCGTTCTTCCGGAGACAGCTTGCTCCCGGACAACTGCTGCAAGAAACCCGGCTGCGACATCACGATCAATTCATTCATAATCGTCGGTGTCGTATTGGTCTGGATTAATCCCAAGTCGATGCCCAGCCGCACATCGGAAAGCCGCTGCGCCGCCTCTTTGGAGTCCATAATATGCGCATGTGCCAGGATGCCGTAAGACCGGTTCACACGGTCGATCAGGCGATCCCGGGATTCTTGCAGCAGCTTCTGTCTAGCCGTCCGCTCATGCGCAATGATCTGCTTCGCTACCCGGTACAGATTATCGAGGATCTCCTCCTCCGATTGCCCAAGGGTAATCTGGTTCGAGATCTGGAACAGATTGCCCATCGCTTCGCTGCCTTCTCCATACAGGCCGCGTACTGCAAGACCGACCTGAGTGATCGCAGGCAGGAGGCGATTAATCTGCTTGGTGATGACCAGCGCCGGCAGATGCATCATCACGGATGCTCTCAGGCCCGTACCCACATTGGTCGGACAGCTGGTCAGATAACCCCGTTTCTCATCAAAGGCATACTCCAATTGCGATTCGAATATATCATCGATCCGGCTGGCGAGTTCCCATGCTTCACGAATCTGAAAACCGGCGTACAAACACTGTATTCGCAGATGATCTTCTTCGTTCACCATGATGCTGATCGATTCATTCTCGCTGAGGATTACCGCGCCGTTCCGCGCTTCATTTGCTAAGTTGGGGCTGATCAGGTGCTTCTCTACCAGCACCCGTTTCTGCAGTTCATTCAGATCCTTCAGTTCGATTAGTTGAAACCGATCGATCCCTTGCAACTGCTGGTTGTTCATCACACCGCGGACCTGTTCCAGAACTTCACCCGACTGGTGATTGGTAGCCAGCATCGGAAAGGGTTGTGTTCTCAGGTTTCGGGCTAACCGAACCCGGCTGCTGAATACGATATCCCGATCCGGTCCCTCGCTTTGCATCCAATCACTCAGCGCTCGATTGAATAATGGCCCATTCGCCATAACCTTCCCTCCTTCGGTTTTGATGAAAACGCCCTTCCGAACGTCCAATCATCGGCTGTTTTAAGCAGTTTATATGATGGCGCTCAAACCTCACTCACCAGCGTCCAAACAGCGTTACGCTATAGATCCGCAATTTTCCTTTCCAAGTCACGAATCTTGTCACGAAGGCTGGCCGCTGCCTCGAACTCTTCCCGCTCAATCCTGAGCTGGAGTTCCCGTTTTAGACGTTCGAGCTCGCG
This sequence comes from Insulibacter thermoxylanivorax, assembly GCF_015472005.1. Lineage (NCBI taxonomy): Bacteria > Bacillati > Bacillota > Bacilli > Caryophanales > Paenibacillaceae > Insulibacter > Insulibacter thermoxylanivorax. The sequence goes on from NZ_BMAQ01000029.1 coordinate 50,931, forward strand.
CTGTTGTTTGATCTTGCCACCGCTGCGCACCGGCACTTTGCCGACGTGTACAACGTTTCCATGCACCCGTTTGAACAACGGATCCAAGCGATCAGAGAAATATTGGTAGCAGGCACTGCATCCGAAACGCCCGATCTTGCTGAACTGGGTATAAGTAAGTCCGCATTCCTCACAACGGGAGTGCTGCGGTTTCGAGCTCGTCGATCCTTTGCCCGTCGGATCAAAATCCAGCAGTCCTGACAACAGATTATGAATCGAGAATCCGTTGGAAGTACCCGGAATCAGTTCGCCCTTCTCTCGTGCACAGCTGTCGCAGAAATGGAACTCCGTTTTCTCTCCGTTGACGATCTTCGTAAAATGCAAAGTCGCAGGTTTGCTGCCGCATTCTTGACACATCATAGAACCATCGCCTCCTTCCTCATTACGCCTCATTGAGGCTGACCTGCATCGACCCCTTAGGCTTGATGCAGCATTCTTGCAAGTGCCGTAAGTGCTCGTTAAACCTGTTTGCATATAGGCCAAATTACATAAGCGAAATACGACACCTTACTGCCGTTTACTTCCGACTTACTATCGCTTGCTCAATAACGCGATCAACATCGCCTTCAAGATCTTCGCTCGAACCTCATCCCGCAGCGGCAAACGAAGTCCGATATTGTCGCGATGCACCGCTGCCTGCAGCATCTTCGCCTCGCGCTCCGTGATCAGCTTCGACTCCTCCAACTGCTCGATCAGTCCTTCAGCGGTATCCTGATCCACACTGTCGGACAGATTCTTCATCAGATAGTCCATGATCTTATCATGGGATGGTAATTGAATGCGCTGAATCCGAATAAATCCGCCGCCGCCGCGCTTGCTTTCTACCAAGTAACCCTTCTCAAGGGTGAATCGCGTCTGAATCACGTAGTTGATCTGGGAAGGGACACATTGGAATTTCTCTGCTAATTCATTGCGTCCAATCTCTACAACCTGATCAGGGCTGTTCAGCAATACATTCTTCAAGTATTGTTCGATGATCTCCGTCGTATTACGCAAATCTCAACCACCTGCCTTGATTAGTCATGTAGAAATTGTGAAACGTTGCCTTGGCACACAATCTCTTCGTCTTGGCATGCAGCGCGTTGGCACAGCATTCGAGTGTTTGGGTTTAGCAGACATAATCGGGAATACACGGTTTGGATCTTTTACGCATATTATTGGTGCAGCTTATATTCTTAGTTTCGTTTGACATATTGTTGACTTTGACTTTCCTTGACTTTCGTTTTCTATTATAAACCCATTTTTTTATTTTGCCAAGTCCTCTTTATCTATTTTGGACGAAAATTTTCATTGTTATCCTTGCAACTTGCAATTAGCACCTCGCTCAGTGACCCAACATACCGCATGAGGCCGCGAATCTTGTACTATTGTCCGATTTTTAGGACAAAATCCGCCTGCCGAACCCGCACATCCCTGTGATGATGTTGTCGATCGTGTTGATCCGGAACACATCAGTAATTATGTTGCGGATTATGTTACGGCAAAACACACCTGTCGATTTTGTCCTAAATTTAGGACACATCCTCCCCGCCGGCGCCTGTTTTTCGGTTTTTGTCCTGTTTTTAGGACAAAACCGATCAGTTCGCCACACTCCGACCTCGTTTTATACGAATTTTCGTATAAAACCGATCTA